>CALMNV010000030.1 GCA_937873285.1 uncultured Intrasporangium sp.
GCAGCAGATGGGCGTCACCACCGCGACGGCGAGTGCGGGCACCCTCACCGTGACCACACCCGACCTGCGCCGCGCCTGGGCGGTGGGCCAGTGGGCGGTCGCCCAGGCCGGCTCCACCGGAGCCACCGCGGTGCGGGTGGGCGAGCGGCGGTGGAGCCGGGACAGCGGTGGCGACGGGTGGTCGCAGGGACGGGACTCGACCACCGTGACGATCACGCTGCGCTGAGCCGGCCGTCGCCGACGCGAGGTCGGCGGCATACGTCGGAACGGGCTGGTCAGCGGGCGTCGATCTCGACGTAGTCGCGCACCGGCTCGCCGGTGTAGATCTGGCGGGGGCGCCCGATCTTGGTCTCCTCGTCCGTCATCATCTCGCGCCACTGGGCGATCCAGCCGGGCAGGCGGCCCAGGGCGAACAGGACGGTGAACATCTTGGACTGGAAGCCCATCGCCTTGTAGATCAGGCCGGTGTAGAAGTCCACGTTGGGATAGAGCCGCCGCTGCACGAAGTAGTCGTCCTGCAGGGCGACCTCCTCGAGCTGCTTGGCGATGTCGAGCAGCGGGTCGTCGACGCCGAGCTTGTCGAGCACGTCGTCCGCGGCCTGCTTGACGATGGCCGCCCGCGGGTCGTAGTTCTTGTAGACGCGGTGTCCGAAGCCCATGAGCCGGACGCCGTCCTCGCGGTTCTTGACCCGGTTCATGAACTTCTTGGGGTCCTCGCCCGAGGCGCGCAGCTTGCCGAGCATCTCGAGGACGGCCTGGTTCGCGCCGCCGTGCAGCGGACCGGAGAGGGCGTGGATGCCGGCCGAGATCGAGTTGAACATGTTCGCGTGCGCGGACCCGACGAGGCGCACGGTCGATGTGGAGCAGTTCTGCTCGTGATCCGCGTGCAGGATCAGGAGCGTGTCGAGCGCGTTGACCACGACGGGATCGAGGTCGTAGGGCTCGGCGGGCAGTCCGAACGTCATCCGGAGGAAGTTCTCCGTCAGGCTCATCGAGTTGTCGGGATAGAGGAACGGCTGGCCGATGCTCTTCTTGTGGGCGTATGCCGCGATGGTCGGCACCTTGGCGAGCAGCCGCACGGTCGAGATCTCGACCTGCTCCTGGTCGAAGGGGTCGAGGCTGTCCTGGTAGAAGGTCCCGAGCGCAGACACGGCCGAGGAGAGGACGGGCATGGGGTGCGCGTCGCGCGGGAAGCCGTTGAAGAAGGCCCGCAGGTCCTCGTGCAGCATGGTGTGCCGACGGATCGTCGCGTCGAACGCCGCGAGCTGGTCGGCCGTCGGGAGCACGCCGTAGATGAGGAGATAGCACACCTCGAGGAAGCTCGACTTCGAGGCGAGCTGCTCGATCGGGTAGCCGCGGTAGCGAAGGATGCCCTCGTCGCCGTCGATGTAGGTGATCGTGCTCTTGCACGACGCCGTGTTGACGAAGCCGACGTCATAGGTGACCAGGCCGGCCTCCTTCAGCAGCGAGCCGACTGCCAGTCCGTCGTTGCCGTCGACCGCGGGCACTGCGGGAAAGGTGACTTCCTTGTCGCCGACGGTGAGGGTGGCGTCCTTGGCTGTGTTCACGGTTCATCCCCTCTACGAGGTCCGGCGAATGGCCGGACGTGTCAGCCGCGACGTTACCTCAGCGCGGTTCCGGTCGCGGACCGGAGTGGTTGCCCCGCGGCTCAGAGGCGTGACACCGCCGCGGCGACCCGCTCGTCGGTGGCGGTGAGCGCGATCCGCACGTGCCGGGCCCCCCCGGGGCCGTAGAAGGCGCCCGGCGCGACGAGGATGCCGCGCTCGGCGAGGGCGGCCACCGTGAGCCAGCAGTCCTCGTCGCGGGTGGCCCACAGGTAGAGGCCCGCCTCGGAGACCTCCACTCGCAGCCCGACCCGCCCGACCGCGCGCAGGAGCGCCTCGCGCCGCTGGCGGTAGGTCTCGCGCTGGGCGGCCACGTGGGCGTCGTCGCGCAGGGCCGCGGCCATGGCCGCCTGCACCGGCGCGGGCACGAT
>CALMNV010000031.1 GCA_937873285.1 uncultured Intrasporangium sp.
GCGGCCCGGGCAGGCCGCCCCCGGACGCGCACGTCTGCACGGGGCGGCCGCCGAGGTCGATCGTCGTGGCTCGCGGCTCCAGCCGCGCAGTCACCACCCGCTGACCGGGGCGCTGACGGGCCGCCTCCGCAGTGAGCACCGCGGAGGACGAGACGCCCAGGGCGGCTCCGCTCTGGCCGCGAGCGGCCAGGCCGACCGCGGCCAGACCGGCGGTGGCTACCGAGCCGAGCAGCAGGCTGCGGCGTGTGAGGTTGGGCAACGAAGAGCTCCTTCAAGAGTGCGGAAATGGCATGAGCGTCAGGGCCGCTGGCCCGGCTCACAAGGTGCGGCGTAGGCGTGCCCTGCTGGCCCGGTAGGCCTCGGCGGAGATCTCCCCGCGGGCGAACCGCTCGTCGAGGGCCCGCTCCTCGGCGGCGCCTCGGGGTGGGCGCGCCGCGCCACTCGACGGGCCGGCGCCGCGCAGCAGAGCGGCCAGGCCGAGAAACACCAGGGCCCACAGCGCGACCATGGCCAGGGCCATGGCGGCCCAGCCGCCGTAGCCGGTGCCGTCTGCCCACCAGGTCATGGCGTCAGCGGCTGTGCTGCAGGACGTCCTTGCGGGTCTGGTAGTCCTCGACCCCGATCTCCCCGCGCGCGAAGCGCTCGTCGAGGATCCGCTCCGGGGGCTCGACGCGCCCCACCGGCGCATCCCCGCCGCGGCCCGGCCGGAAGAGAGCGACGACCCCGTAGACGACGACCGCCCAGAAGGCGACCATGGCCACGGTCATCAGGATCCAGCTGCCCCAGCCGAGCCCGCCGGCCCAGCCCCATCCGTTGTTCCACCACATCATGGTGTCCAGCTCCTTTCGGTGTGTGCTTCTCACTCTGCCGAGCGACTGTCGTGGAGCCGTGGTCGTTTGCTCAAGGTTGGATGAAGATGCCGGGGGCGGCGCTCGGGGCGGCTGTAGGAGGCAGGGCCCGGCTGCCACCATGGGGCCATGTCTTGGACGAAGGACGATCCTGCCCGGCTGCGTGGCGTGCGAGCCCTGGTGGTGGAGGACGAGACGTCGCTGGCCTCCCTCATCGGCAGCTACCTGGAGCGGGAGACGTTCGAGGTGCACCTGGTGCACGACGGCGGAGCGGCCATCGCGCGGGCTCGGGAGGTGGACCCGGACGTCGTCGTCCTCGACCTCGGCCTGCCGGTGCTCGACGGGGTCGAGGTATGCCGCCAGCTGCGCACCTTCTCGGACGCCTACGTCGTGATGCTGACGGCCCGTGACGACGAGGTGGACAAGCTCGTCGGGCTGTCGGTCGGTGCCGACGACTACCTCACCAAGCCGTTCAGCCCTCGGGAGCTCGTCGCCCGGGTGCGCGCCATGCTGCGTCGGCCCCGCACCTCGACCCTCGACCGGAGCACGGAGGAGGCGCCCCGCACCTTCGGCCCGCTGGTCGTCGACGCGGTGGGGCGCGAGGTGTGGCTTGGCGACGAGGCGGTGCCGCTGACCCGCACCGAGTTCGACCTGCTCGCCACCCTCGCGCAGCGGCCCCAGATGGCGTTCAGCCGCAAGCAGCTCATCGAGGCCGTCTGGGGGCCCTCGTGGGTCGGCGACGAGCACCTCGTCGACGTCCACATCGGGCACCTGCGGCGCAAGCTGGACGACGACGCGGTCAACTCCCGGTTCGTGCGCACGGTCCGAGGAGTCGGCTACCGGATGGGCACGGGCCAGTGACCAAGGCTTCGTCGGCGGGCCGCAAGCGCAGCCGGCGCCGCAGCGGGCTCGCCGAGCGGTTGCTGGTCGCGCAGGCTCTGCTGCTGCTCGCCGGGGGCCTCACGTCGTGGCTCGTCGCGACGGCGATCGGGCCCGGCATCTTCCACGACCACCTGCAACGGGTCGGCGTCACGCACACCTCCTTCGAGGCGGCGCACGTCGAGGAGGCGTTCGCCTCCGCCCTTCTCGTTGCCACCCTCGTCGCGCTCGGGGTGTCGGTCGCCGTGGCGCTCACCGTGACGTGGTATTTCACGAGGCGCGTGCAGCGGTCCGTCGAGAGCGTCGTGGCCGCAGCCTCGCACATCGCCGACGGCCACTACGACTTCCGGGTGCCGAGCCCCCGCCTCGGCGCGGAGTTCGACAGGCTGGCCGTCACCATCAGCCAGCTCGGTGAGCGGCTGGGCGGCATCGAGACGACGAGACGCCGGATGCTGGCGGACCTCGCCCACGACATGCGCACGCCGCTCGCGACGATCGACGCCCACCTCGAGGCCGTGGAGGACGGCATACGGCCTCTGGACGAGCGCACCCTCGCCGTGCTGCGTGAGAGCACCGCCCGTCTCGGGCGGCTGGCCCGCGACATGACCGCCGTCTCCCGAGCCGAGGAGGGGCAGCTCGAGATGAGCCCCACGCCCGTCAGCCCGAGGTCGCTGGTGGAGTCGGCTGTGGAGTCGGCGTGGGAAGCCTACGCGGCCAAGGGGGTCCGGCTCCGGCTGGACGTCACCGCCCGCACGCCGACCGTCCTGGCCGACCCGGAGCGGATGGGGCAGGTGCTGGGCAACCTGCTGGACAACGCGCTCCGGCACACCCCGGCCGGGGGCACCGTGACGGTCGCGGTCGCCGTGCCGGACCGGGGCTGGGCCCAGATCTCGGTGGCCGACACCGGCGAGGGCATCCCCGAGGACGCCCTCCCCCGCGTCTTCGACCGCTTCTACCAGGCCGACGCAGCGCGGCACCGCACCCAGGGCGGCAGCGGGATCGGGCTGACCATCAGCCGCGCCATCGTCGAGGCCCATGGCGGTGGCATCTTCGCCTTCAGCCCCGGTCCCGGAGGTGGCGCCACGTTCACGCTCCGGCTGCCGGCTCGACCGGAGTGAGGGAGGCCCGGGCCAATGGCGGGGAACGTCAGCGCGCCTGCTCCGCCGCGAGCAGCGTCGCGGCGGCGAAGCGCAGCCCCTCCAGCTGGTCCAGCTCCTGGTCCTCGTGCTCGATGTTGACGGGGATGTCCGCGTCCACCTCGTGCAGCGCCCGCAGGAACTCGGTCCAGTAGTCGGTGTCGTGACCGCGCCCGACGGCGACGAAGTCCCACGACGGCTGGGACGGCCACCCGCTGAGCGACGTGCCACCGCCGAGCGGCAGGAACCCCGGCTCGCCCTCGCCGACGCGCGTGAAGCGGTCGTCGAGCACCCCGTTGACCTTGGCGGCGTCGTTGATCCGCGTGTCCTTGGCCGCCGCGTTGACGACGAGGGCACCGAGGTCGGCGACGGCGAGGACTGGGTCGATGCCCTGCCAGAACAGGTGGCTGGGATCCATCTCCGCGCCGAGGTGCGTCCCTGCGACCTCCTCGGCCAGCCGGTGCATCGTCGAGGGGTTGAAGACGATGTTGCCCGGGTGCATCTCGATGGCGACCTTGACGTCCGCGGCCCGGGCCCGCGCCTCGACGTCCTTCCAGAACGGGACCGCCGCGCCCCACTGGAAGTCCCGCACGTCGAGGAGGGGGCTCCACCACGGCAGCGGGTTCCACGCGGGCCGGCTCGACCCGGCGTCGACGCCCGGAGCGCCCGACATCGTCACGAGGCGCTTGACGCCGAGCAGTCCGGCGACCTCGATGGATTCGATGAGGTCCTTCGCGTGCGGCACCCGTGGGTCGGGATGCAGCGGGTTGCCGTTGCAGTTGAGCGCAGTCAGCGTCAGGCCGCGTGACGAGAACTCGCCGAGGTAGTCCTGCCGCGCGCCCTCACTGGAGCGCAACGCCTCGATCGGCAGGTGCACCGGCGGCAGGAAGCCGCCGGAGTTGATCTCCACACTGTTCAGTCCGAGGCCGGCGATGACGTCGAGGGCCTCCCCGAGCGGCTTGTCGTGCAGGCAGGCGGTGTAGGCGCCGAGATACATGCGGTCCTCTTCCGGACGTGGGTGGGTGGCCGCGGCGGTATGCCGCCGAGCTGGTGGTGCGGGTCAGGCGAGCTCGACGGCGGCGCCGCCGGCGGCAGCAGAGCGGGTGACGGCGTCGATGACGGTGAGGTCGCGCAGGCCGTCCTCGAAGCTGGCGACGGGCGGCAGCCCCTCGATGCCGGCGACCTGCTCGAGGAACGCCCGGGCCTGGTAGCCGAAGAGGTCGCCGACGCCGAAGGAGCAGCCCGGGAAGTCCATCGGCAGGCCGCCGCGGATGTAGGGGTGCGCCGGGCCGACGAGGACCTGGTTGTAGCCGTTGACGGCAGCGCGCGCCTCGTCGGTCGGGTCGAGCAGGACGGAGAACTCCGCCGGCCGTTCCATGTCCCACTTCGCGGCACCTCGCTCGGCCAGCAGGTCGAAGGCCAGCGAGTTGGCGTGCCCCGGTGTGACTCGGGAGATCGAGAAGGTGCCGACGGCGCCCGACGCGAAGTGTGCGGTGAAGGTCGCGACGTCGTCGTTCTCGACCGGCTCCACCACGTCGCTCAGCTGCGCCCTTGCGTGCCCGTAGTTCGTGCCGACCGGCACTGCGCGCTGGGTCACCATCGTCGTGAAGGCCGCCCCGCTCACCGATGCCAGTGGCCCGCAGACGAACTCGGCGAGGTCGATGAGGTGGCTGCCGATGTCGGCGAGCGCCCCCGTGCCGGGACCGCCCTTGTAGCGCCACGCCATCGGCGTCAGGGGGCTGCGCGCGTAGTCGCACCAGTAGCGGCCGTTGAAGTGGCTCACCGGGCCGAGCTGCTCGTGGAGGAGGTCGCGGACGGCCGCGACGGCAGGCTGGCGCCGATAGAGGAAGCCGGTGCCGGTGACCAGGTCGGGTCGTGCCTGCGCCGCCGCGACCATGGCCCGGGCGTCGGTGACGCTCGGGGCGAGCGGCTTCTCGCAGAGCACGTGCTTGCCCGCCTCGAGCAGCGCCTCGACGATGGGGCGGTGCAGCTCGTTGGCGACGACGACGCTGACGACGTCGATGTCGGGCGCGTCGAGCAGCTCGCGCCAGTCGGTGCTCGTGCGCTCGAAGCCGTAGCGCGTGGCGGCGTCCTTGGCCACGGCCTCGTTGGCGTCGACGACGGCGGCATACCGGATGGCGGGGAGCGGCGGGTCGAACAAGGTGGGGGCGGAGCGGTAGCCGGCGCAGTGCGCGCGGCCCGCCATGCCGGCGCCGATGACGGCGACGCCGATGTCGGACTGGGTCATGATGTGCCTTCCTGACACCAAGTGTGAGACGCTCGTTAAAGCGTTTTAAGGAGTGTGCGGCCGAGGCGCCCGGGTGTCAAGACTTTGTCCGCACAAAGCCCGCCCCGTCGCACCCGTGAAGGAGCCGTATGCCGTCCCGACCGTCCCGGCCGCGGCTCGAGGACGTCGCCTCCCGGGCCGGGGTCTCGACCGCCTCGGCGTCCCTGGTGCTGCGCGGCCTGCCCGGCCCGGGGACGGCCACCCGGGACGCGGTGCTCGCTGCGGCCCGGGAGCTGAGCTATCGACCGGACCGCACCGCCAGCCTGCTCGCCCGCCGGCGCACCCGGCTGCTGGGGGTGAGCATGAACGTGCGCAGCACCTTCCACGCGGAGCTGCTCGAGGACCTGCAGGCCACCGCCGACGAGCGTGGCTACGACGTCGTCGTCAGCCCGCTCACCCGCACTCGGGACGAGCGCCGGGCCGTCGAGACGCTGCTCGACTCGCGCTGCGAGGCGCTGCTGCTGCTCGGACCGGTGATGCCGGACTCCGAGCTGGTGGCGCTGGCCGCGGAGCACCCCGTCGTCGCTATCGGGCGCCGGGCGACCGGTGTGGACGTCGTGCGGGTCGCCGACGACGTCGGGGTGAGCCGGGCCGTCGCGCACCTGGTGTCGCTGGGGCACCGCCGCATCACGTATGTCGACGGGCCGCGAGGGCCGATCGCCGCGCTGCGCCGGCGAGGCTATCGATCGGCGATGCGGCGGCTGGTCGGCCCGGGCGCCGTGCACGTCGTGCCGGGCGGAGACTCCGAGGATGCCGGCGCCGCCTCGGCGGCCGACCTTCTCGCGGCGCCCGGGACGCGGCCGAGTGCCCTGGTCGTCTTCAACGACCACAGCGCCCTCGGCGTGCTGGACCGGCTGCGCCGAGAGGGTGTCGACGTGCCGGGCCAGATGGCTCTCGTCGGCTACGACGACAGCCCGGCCGCTCGGCTCGCGACGGTCGACCTGACGAGCGTCAGCCAGCTGCCTCAGGCGCTGGCGGAGGCTGCCGTCCGGGCCGCCGCAGAGCGGCTGGAGACCGGGCGCACCGAGCCGGTCGACGTCGTGCTGGAGCCGCACCTCGTCGTGCGCGGCACGAGCGGCGCATCCCGAGCGCCATGACCGAGGATGGGCTCGCTGGCGTCTGCGGCGGGAGGCGTCAGCGCGCGACGAGTGCCAGGGCGGAGACGATGGTGGCAGCGAGCACGGCCCGGTCGAAATGCCGCTGGCTGAGCCGGCTGGCGGCGTGCAGACCGGCCCAGGCGCCGAGCAGCACCGCCGGCGCGAGCACGGCCGCGCGTAGCAGCGTCTGAGAGGTCAGCAGGCCCAGGCCGGCGCTGATCGGCAGCTTGGCGAGGTTGACCCCGAAGAAGAAGAGCGCGCCGGTGCCGAGGAAGCGCCGCTTCTCCACGCCTTGGGCGACGAGGTAGAGCGTCATGACGGCGCCTGCGGCGTTGGCGGTCATCGTGGCGAAGCCGCTGCCCAGCCCGGCGCCGAGCGCAGCCAGCCGCGAGGCAGCCGGGACCTCCGAGGCAGCCGAGGCAGCCGAGGCGCCGGAGACGGCGCCACCGCGATCCCGTCGCAGCCCCAGCTGCAGCAGCGCCATCACGAGCAGCAGCGCACCGATGGACCGGCGCAACAGCGTGTCGTCGGCGACGGCGAGGAAGACTGCGCCGACCAGCAAGCCGGGCAGCACCGCAGGAAGGAGGCGACGCAGCAGGGACCAGTCCGCGTCGGCCCGGTAGTGCCACACCGCCACGAGGTCGCCGACGAGCAGGAGCAGCAGGACCACTGCCGTCGACTCCCGTGCCGGCATCAGCGTCGCGAAGATCGCGATGGCGATGCTGGCGAGGCCACCGATGGCGGTCTTGGCGAACCCGACGAGCAGCCCGGCAGCGACGAAGAGCGCCGCCGGGACGAGAGCGCCTCCGAGGGCGTCGGTCAGGAGGGCACCGAGCTCACGAAGGCCAGCGAGGCCGCTGCCCGCGGCGGCCGTCAGAAGCCGCCGACCGGCAGGGAGAGTCCGAAGGACTGGGCGCACGCCTCCTGGTGCTTCGGGGGCAGCTCGCTGAGCAGGAAGGGTCGGACCGGGATGGCGCTCTCCCGCTGCTCCAGCGCGCGCAGGTCGTCGAGTGACGCGATGCCGTAGTGCTCGGTGTCGACGGCATACACGTGGAGGTCCGGGGCGGCGCTCGAGCCTGTCGCGTGCTCGTCCACGGCCAGCACCGCCCAGCCGTCATCGAGGGAGATGAGGCGCATCGGCTCGGCCGGGGCCTCGGGAGCGGGGAAATCCATTGGTCGTTCCTTGTCGGGGTCTGTGTACCTGGTAGGCGCGAAGTGAACGTTAGGGCGTTTTCGCCCAGTCCGCCTGTCGGGTCTCACCGGCAGTACACGCCGGTCAGCTCCGGTGCCGACCCCGGTGG
Organism: uncultured Intrasporangium sp.; assembly: GCA_937873285.1. GTDB lineage: Bacteria > Actinomycetota > Actinomycetes > Actinomycetales > Dermatophilaceae > CALMNV01. Next base: position 7,549 of record CALMNV010000031.1, read on the forward strand.
CGGGGGTGCGCCGTCGGTCGGCGTGCGCGAAACGCCCCGAGAACGCACCCTGTGGCCCGTATGGTGCCCAGGAAAGCAGCCAACGGGTGGGGGAGACTGTCATGAAGATCACACGGCGTTCGGCGCCCGTGGTGGTGAGCCTCGCGGTCGGGCTCGGGGCGCTGGCTCCCGGAGCCGGCGCGGTGCAGCAGCCAGCCGCCCCACCCGCACCGCGCGCCATGGTGAGCGCGGTGCCAGCGGCCTACACCCCGCCGGTCGCCGACGGAGACGTCCGGGCGATCGCCAAGGTCGGCTCGACCATGGTGATCGGGGGCAGCTTCACGTCGGTCAAGGGACTGGCGAGGAGCCGGGTCGCCGCGTTCGACGCCGCCACCGGCGCGATGTCGCGGTTCAACCTCGCGGTCGACGGGGAGGTCTCGGCCATCGTGCCCGGGCCGACGCCGGACACCGCCTACATCGGCGGGGCGTTCACGAAGGTCGGTGCCACCGCCCGCCGCAACGTCGCGCTCGTCAACCTCGCGACCAACTCCGTCGTGCCGACGTTCACGGCACCTGGGTTCGGGCGAGTCAGCCGGGTCAACGACATGGTCAAGGTCGGCGGCCGCCTCGTGCTCGGCGGCAACTTCACCGTCGTCGGCGGCCGGACCCACCGGGGCATCGCCGCGCTGAACGCCTCGACCGGCGCGGTGGACCACGGCTTCCTCGACGTGCAGTTCGCCGGGCGCCACAACGACTCGGGCAGCGGCGCCCAGGGCAGGATCGGCCCCTCCGCGCTGGACGTCACACCGGGAGGTGACCGGATCGTCGTCATCGGCAACTTCAAGACCGCCGACGGCCTGCCGCGCGACCAGGTGGCCCAGCTGAGCGTCGGCGCCACGCGCGCGGTGGTGACCCCTGACTGGAACACCGACCGCTACCGGCCGTACTGCTTCAAGAACGCCTTCGACGACTACGTCCGGGGCGTCTCCTACTCCCCGGACGGCTCCTACTTCGTCATCTCCACGACGGGCGGCGGGGTGCGCGACACGCTCTGTGACGCCTCGGCGCGGTTCGAGACCTACGCCGTCGGCTCCGACGTGCAGCCGACCTGGGTGACCGAGACCGGTGGCGACACCGTCTGGGGCACCGAGATCACG
>CALMNV010000032.1 GCA_937873285.1 uncultured Intrasporangium sp.
CCCCGTAGATCCGACCGAGCGCGGCCGCGAGCCGCTCCCGCTCGGCGTCCCCGAGCGGGACGGCGGAGGTCACGACGGCGGTCTGCTGCTCCCGGCGCCGGGAGGCCGTCTCGAGATAGGCCTCGACGGTGCGCTCGAACCGGCGACCCCGCGCGGCCTGCACCGCGCGGCGGGCGAGAACGAGCGTCTCGGGAGCCACCTTGGCGGCCAGCAGGTTGTCGACGAGGGTGAGCCGCGTCTCGGCGGGAACCGAGTCGTCGGTCAACGCGGTGCGCAGCTGCGGGCTGGAGGCGACGATCCGCTCGAACCGGAACAGCTCGTCCTCGATCCGGTCGGCGCGGCCGCTCGACTCGGCGGACGCGATGACGGACTCGACGGCATACGACTCGAGGGCGTCCGTGAGGTCGCGGTCGGAGGACCACCGCTGCGCGGCCACCTGCTCGACGACGGTCAACGTCACGGCGCTCACCTTGCCACCGAGCACCCGCCGCACGAGGCCGGCCTTGGCCGGTCCCTCACGGGAGGGGTCGGCCAGCGCCCCGCGCAACGAGCGGCTGGAGTCGAGCAGCGAGACGACGGCGAACAGCTCCTCGCCCAGGCGCGCGCTGTCGGCCCCAGCGGCGAGCACGCCGGTGAGCGCCTCACGGCCGGCGGCCGCCGCTGCGCGCGAGGACCCCTGCATCAGGCGTCCTCGGCCCGCGGCGCGCCGACCTTCTCGCGCACGACGTCGCCGCTCTCGAGCTCGGCGAGGAACCGGTCGACGATGCCCTTCTGCCGGGTCTCGTCGTGCAGCGACTCGCCGACGACACGGCTGGCCAGGTCGACCGAGATCCGGCCCACCTCACCGCGCAGGGAGACGAGGGCCTGCTGGCGCTCCGCCTCGATCTGCTTGTGCGCCGTCTCGGTGATCCGGGACGCCTCGGCGGCCGCCTGGCTGCGCAGCTCGGCAAGGATCGTGGCCCCTTGCGCCTTGGCGTCCTCGCGGATCCGGGACGCCTCGGCGCGGGCCTCGCGCAGCTGCGCCTGGTACTGCTCGAGCGCGGCCTGCGCCTGGGCCTGCGCCTCCTCGGCCTTGTGCATCCCGCCCTCGATGGCGGCGGCCCGGGCGGCATACAGCTCCTCCAGGCGCGGCACCACCTTGGTCTTGTACAGCCAGTAGAGGATGCCGAACGCGACGATGCCCGTGAGCATCTCCGCCGGTTGCGGCAGGAGCGGCAGGGCCGTGGGCCACCCAGGGCCTTCGGCGGCGGTGACTACCGAGAGAAGAGCCACGTCGCTGTCCTATCTGTTGGTGCGGTGTCTGTTGATCGAGAAGACGGTCGGTCGACGGTGAGCGCCGCGGCCGGTCAGCCGCGGAAGACGAACGCGAAGACGAGCCCGAGGATGGCGAGCGCCTCAGTGAGAGCCATGCCGGTGAAGGCGATGGTCTGCAGCATGCCTCGGGCCTCGGGCTGCCGCGCGACGCCGTTGATGTAGGCGGCGAAGATCAGGCCGATGCCGATACCGGGGCCGATTGCGGCGAGGCCATAGCCGAGGAAGGCGATGTTGCCGGTCATGAGGGGTTCCTTTCGAGGATGGCATCGGGACAGGGCTCCCGATGTCCGACTGGGTGGTGACGGGTGGCTGGGCTCGTCGCGGGCGCAGGCGACGTCAGGGGGACCTCAGTGGGACTCCGAGACGGCGTCCGCGAGGTAGAGCGCGGTGAGGATGGTGAAGATGAACGCCTGCAGGAACTCCACCAGCAGCTCGAAGAAGGTCATGACGATGGCGAAGGCGAACGACATGACCCCGGAGAAGGCGAGCAGCACGTTGCCGCCCCGGAGCAGGAGGTACTCCCCGCCGAGGATGAACACGAGGAGCATCAGGTGGCCGGCGAGCATGTTGCCGAAGAGTCGAAGCGCGAGGGTGAGCGGCCGGATGAAGAAGTAGGTGGCGACCTCGAGGACGAACATGATCGGCACGAGCCACCGCGGCAGGCCGGCGGGCACGAGGGACTTGAAGTAGCCGACGACCCCGTGCTTCCTGCGGATGGCGACGACGTGGTAGGTGACGTAGACGGCCAGCGTCAGCACGATCGGGAAGGCCACCCGGCTCATCGTCGGGAACTGGACGAAGGGCACGATGCCGAACACGTTGTTGAGCAGGATCATCGTGAAGACGGTGAAGAGCAGCGGCAGGAAGGGCCGGAACTCCCGCTCGCCGATGACGTCCCGGCCGATCGAGTTGCGCACGAAGCCGTAGACACCCTCGACGAGGAACTGGCGCCGCGTCGGGACGAGCTGGAGCCGGCTTGCGGCGGTGATGAAGAACCAGCCGAGCAGCGCCACCGAGATGAGCAGGACGACCGAGGGCCGGGTCAGCGCCCAGTTGTTGTCACCACCGATGAGCGGCCAGTAGAACTCCGCGGTCCCTGGAGCCTTGAAGGAGCCGTCCTCCTCCGCCGCCGCCACGACGGCGGGTGCGCTGATGCTGGGGAAGTGCGCGGACAACACGTTGCGGCTCACAGCCTCTCCTCGAATGCGCTTTCGGCCGACCTGCGGCTCGCGGTGCTGGGGCCGGCGCCGCGGGCGGAAGCCGGGCTGACCGGCCCAGACAGCGCGGCCGACGTCTCGACGTACGCTACCGGACTTCCGCAGGCCCCTGCGAAACGCCCACCGCCGCGCTGGCGGATGCGCCGCCCTCGACCGAGCAGCGGGCTCACCGACCGGTCCCCCGGTCGGCCGTCGGGGCGTCGTAGACCGGGACGCGGGCCCGGCGCCAGGCGATCATCTGAGCCGCCTGCCACACGAGGATGGTGACGAGCATGGCGATGCCGGCGGACCTGCTGTCGAAGCCCTCCACCTGGCGGGCCACGACGAGGACCACGAACAGCGCGGTCACCTGGGCGAGGTAGACCGCCATGCCGACGGAGAGGAAGAGCACCGGGTTCGCCGTGTCGACGACGACGCGGCTCACGGCCACCAAGCCGGAGGCGAAGAAGGCCAGCGCGATGACGACGCCGACGAGGCCGGCCAGCGCAGCGCCGACGCCTCCGGTCAGGGCCAGGACGCCGACGCTCAGCAGCCCCGCCGCGCTCGCCGGCGGCAGCGCGCCGCGCAGGAGGACCGAGAAGGCGACATGAGCGCGGGGGCGCTGTGCGGCCTCGCTCCTGGTCACGTCAGCTCCGGTCGTCGGCATGGGGGATCGCGGTCTACCAGGGTTTTCACCGTTGTCTCACAGCCTGTCCTCGGGACCTTGTGAAAGGTATCACAAGCGGTTGACCGGCCTCCACCTGGGCAGCCACACCGTGAGCACGGCACCGACGACCGCCGCGGCCAGCACCGCGACCAGGGGCGTCCAGCCGTCCCAGATGACGAAGGACACGGAGCCCATGGCCAGGATGGCGGCCCAGAGGTAGAGGATGAGCACCGCGCGCCGATGGCCGTGCCCGATGGCGAGCATCCGGTGGTGCAGGTGCTTGGCGTCGGGGTGCCAGGGGCGCTGGCCGGCCCGGGTGCGCCGCACGACCGCGAGGACCATGTCGAGCAGCGGCAGCAGCACGACGGCGAGCGGCACGACGATCGGCAGGTAGGCGGCGGTCGCCTGGTTGGCGGACACCTGGCTCGAGTCCACGTGGCCGGTCAGCGTGATCGTGGCGGCCGAGAGCAGCAGGCCGAGAGTCAGCGCCCCCGAGTCGCCCATGAAGAGCCGGGCCGGATGGAAGTTGTGCGGCAGGAAGCCGGCGCAGCAGCCGAGCAGGGCGGCCGAGATGAAGGTGGCCGTGGAGAAGACGTTCGCGGGGACGAACGAGCGGGACACGATGTAGGAGTAGGCGAAGAAGGCGAGTGCCGCGATGCCCACGACTCCGGCGGCGAGGCCGTCGAGGCCGTCGATGAAGTTGACCGCGTTGGTGGAGACGATGACGATCGCGACGGTGAGGCCGACGAGCACGGGGGTGGGCAGGATGGTCACCCCGAACACGGGCAGTGAGAGCAGCTGCACGCCGGTGTAGGCCATCAGGCCCGCGGCGAGGATCTGGCCGGCGAGCTTGGTGAGCCAGTCCAGCTCTCGGATGTCGTCGAAGGCCCCGAGCAGGCAGACGATCCCCCCGGCCGCCACGACACCGAGGATCTGGCGATCCGTGAACAGCGTGCCCAGGTAGGGCAGCGTCCTCGCCACCAGCGCGGCGGCCACGAAGCCGAGATAGATCCCCACTCCCCCGAGGCGCGGAATGGGGGTGGTGTGCACGTCCCGGTCGCGGACGGCGGTGAAGGCGCCCGTCGCGACCGCGAGGCTGCGCACGAGCGGCGTCACCAGGTAGGTCACTCCCGCGGCGACGACGAGGATCAGGACGTACTCGTGCACGGGTCCACCTTGTCACGCGGACGCAGCGAGCGCGGTGCCCGCAGACGCGCCGCACCCTCGTGGCCGCCGCCGAGCCTGCTCGCCCAGCGTGGTCAACCCCGGGGGTATGCCGGGAAGCGCGTCACGAGGTCGGTGACCTGCGCGCGCACCTCCTTGCTGACCGGGTGGTCCGGATCGGCGTCGCCCTCCGTGACGGCCCGGGCGATGAGCGCGGCGATCTGCCTCATCTGCTCGACGCCCATGCCCTGAGTCGTGACGGACGGCGTGCCGACACGGATGCCGGAGGCGACGTTCGGCTTCTGCGGGTCGAAGGGGATGGCGTTCTTGTTGAGCACGATCCCGGCCGCGTCGGCGCGGGCCTCGGCATCCCTTCCGGTCACGCCGATGCCCTGCAGGTCGAGAAGCGACAGGTGCGTGTCGGTGCCACCGGTCGTCGGCCGCACCCCGAGCTCGAGGAGGCTGGCGGCCAGCTGCTTGGAGTTGGCGATCACGTCGGCGGCATACCGCGCGAACTCCGCGGTGGCGGCCTCCTTGAAGTTGACCGCCTTGGCGGCGATGGTGTGCATCTGCGGGCCGCCCTGCATCATCGGGAAGACGGCCTTGTCGAGGGCCGCGGCGTGCTCGGCCGTGCAGACGAGGGCGCCGGAGCGCGGGCCGCGCAGCACCTTGTGGGTCGTGAAGGTGACCACGTCGGCATGCGGCACCGGGGACGGGATGGCCTTGCCGGCCACGAGGCCGATGAAGTGGGCCGCGTCCACCCAGAAGATGGCTCCCACCTCGTCGGCGAGGTTGCGGAAGAACTCAAAGTCGATGAGCCGCGGGATGGCCGAGCCGCCGGCGCAGATGAGCTTGGGGCGGTGCTCGCGGGCCAGCTCGGCGACCTGGTCGTAGTCGATGTCCTCGGTCTGCTTGTCCACGCCGTAGCCGATGGCGTTGAACCACTTGCCGGAGAAGGAGACCTTGCTGCCGTGGGTCAGGTGACCGCCCATCGGCAGGGACATGGCGAGGAACGTGTCGCCCGGCTTGAGGAACGCGCCGTAGACGGCCTGGTTGGCGCTCGCCCCGGAGTGCGGCTGGACGTTGGCGTGCTCGGCGCCGAAGAGGTCCTTGGCCCGCTCGATGGCGAGCGTCTCCACCTTGTCGACCTCGGAGCAGCCGCCGTAGTAGCGCCGCCCCGGGTAGCCCTCGGCGTACTTGTTGGACAACGTCGATCCCAGCGCTGTCAGCACCGCGGGGGAGCTGATGTTCTCGCTCGCGATGAGCTGGAGGCCACCGCGGATGCGGTCGAGCTCGGTGAGCAGGACTTCCGCCACGTCGGGGTCGACGCCCTGCAGTGCCTCGAAGTCGGAGCCGTAGAAGGTCTGGTCGCTGGGCATGGGAAACTCCCGGGTCATCGGCGGGCGCGAAGTGCTTGCCCGGCCAACTCTAGGACTCCGGTGCCTCCTTCGGCTCGCGGCTCTCCGGTCCTGAGGTGGCGTCGGGCGAGGGCTCGGAGGGCTCGGAGGGCTCGGAGGGCTCGGAGGGCTCGGGGGCCAGGGCCGCGTCGATGTCGGCCTGTGACAAGGCTCCGGCTCGCAGGGTGACGGGGGCGAGCCCCGTGCAGTCGATGATCGTCGAGACCTCGCCGCTGCGCACCTGCCCTGCGTCGAGGTAGACAGCCACGGACTCGCCGAGCATGGCCTGTGCCTGCGCCACGGTGTGGGCCGCCGGGTCGCCGGTGGTGTTGGCGCTCGTCACCGCCATGGGCCCGATCTCGCCGAGCAGCTCGAGGGCGACCTCGTCGGCCGGCACGCGCAGCGCCACCGTGCCGTTCGTGTCGCCGAGATCCCAGTGCAGCGAGCTGTGCGCCTGCAGGATGACGGTGAGGGCTCCGGGCCAGAAGCGCTCCATCAGCGTCGTCGCGTAGTCGGGAATGGCGGTCGCAAGACCCTGCGCGGTGCGGGCCGTCGGGATGAGGACCGGCGGCGGCATGTCCCGCCCTCGGCCCTTGGCGGTGAGGACGGCGGCCACCGCGTCGGGGTGGAAGGCGTCGCAGCCGACGCCGTACACCGTGTCGGTGGGCAGGACGACGAGCTGCCCGGCGCGCACCGCCGCGGCGGCTGCCTGGATGGCGTCCGCGCGGGTGGCCGGGTCGGTGCAGTCGTGAACCTCGCTCATGGGTCCCGAGGGTAGCCGGAGCCGGTCAGCGCCCCTGCGGGCGCGGCCTGCGACCACCCCGCGGTCGGGACGGCTGCGGCGGCGACCCGCCGTCAGCGGCGACGCGCGGCCGTCACGCGGGGTCGGCCGGCGAGGTCGGCGTGGTCGCGCAGCGCGGTCCACGGTCCGGCGGCGGCGAGCGCGCGGGGCAGCGACTCGCCCTGCGTGTCCGCGTGCTCCATGAGCAGCAGCCCGCCCGGCCGGAGCAGGTCGGCTGCCATCGCCGCCACGGCCAGCGGCACCGCCAGACCGTCTGCACTCCCGCCATAGAGCGCGAGGTCCGGGTCGTGGTCGCGCACCTCCGGGTCCACCGGCACCGCGCCGACCGGGATGTAGGGCGGGTTGGCCGTGACGACCTCGACCTCGCCGCGCCAGTCCGGCAAGCACGGCCGGGTGGCGTCACCGCCGACCAGCTCGACGTCCAGCCCGAGCGCGTCGCGGTTGCACGTCGCCCAGGCAAGCGCCTCGGCCGAGAGCTCCAGCCCACGCACGGTGACAGCAGCGCGTTCGTCCTTGACCGCGAGCGCGATGGCCCCGGAGCCGGTGCAGAGGTCCACGAGCCGTATGCCGCCCGCGTCCCCACGGCCGCCCGCGTCCCCACGGCCGCGCGCGCCGTCGCCCTGGTCGCGCAGGTCGTACCACTTGCCCTGTGCCATGTATGGCACGATCAGCGCGGCGGGTTTCGGCGCC
>CALMNV010000033.1 GCA_937873285.1 uncultured Intrasporangium sp.
GATCGCCCGTCAGAAGATGGAGGATCTCAACGCCAACGACGAGCAGATGGCCGCGCGGATCATCGCCGGCACCGCCCGCTCGATGGGCATCGACGCGGAGGTCTGACCGGGCTGCGGCGCAGGTCGTGGCCGAGCTTGCCAGGCCCTGACCGCAGCGGGATCAGACCGACCATCCTGGGCGGCACGGCATACCGTATGCCGCCCCCCACCGTGGGAGGGCCAGCGCTGGCCCGCACCACGACTCCACCACGGCACCAAGGAGCAGGACATGAAGCGCAGCAAGAACTACCGAGCCGCGGCCGAGGCCATCACGCCCGGAAAGGCGTATCCGCCGCTCGAGGCGGTCCGGGTCGCCAAGCAGGTGGCCAAGGCCAAGTACGACGAGACCGTCGAGGTGGCCCTTCGGCTCGGGGTCGACCCGCGCAAGGCCGACCAGGCCGTCCGCGGCACGGTCAACCTGCCCCACGGCACCGGCAAGACGGCCCGCGTGCTGGTCTTCGCCGGCGGTGACCGGGCGGAGGCCGCCCGCGAGGCGGGCGCGGACTACGTCGGCGCCGACGACCTCATCGAGCGGATCACGGGCGGCTGGCTCGACTTCGACGCGGTCGTCGCGACGCCCGACATGATGGGCAAGGTCGGTCGGCTCGGCAAGGTGCTCGGCCCGCGTGGCCTGATGCCCAACCCCAAGACCGGCACGGTGACGATGGACGTGGCCAAGGCCGTCACCGACATCAAGGGCGGCAAGATCGAGTTCCGCGTCGACAAGCACGCCAACCTGCACTTCATCATCGGCAAGGTGTCCTTCGACGAGAAGGCCCTCGTGGAGAACTACGCCGCGGCGCTCGAGGAGATCACCCGCCTCAAGCCGTCGGCCGCCAAGGGGCGCTACATCGAGAAGGCGACCCTCTCGACGACGATGGGCCCGGGCATCCCGCTCGACTTCACCAAGACGCGCAACCTGCTCGTCGAGGAGGGCGCGGAGGCCTGACGCGGGCGCCGCTCACGCCGCCTCCCGCTGTCGGGGCTGCACTTCGGGGCAGGGTGGGGGCCTCGCCGGGCAGCCCGGCGCACCGAGCGGCTCCCGTGTCACGAACCGCAGCCCGTCCAACGTTGGTGGGCGTGAGCTCGGGCGGGTGACGGTGCTCGCGCCCGGCGTCGGCGGCCCGTATGCCGGGCAGGTGACCTCTCGGGGGCCGGCGGGCCGTCGCCGGTGCCGCTCACGCCGCTCCCCGACCCTCCGGCCCTGGGACCTGTTCCGTGCCAGCCGGCTGCCAAGACCCCCGCTCGGCGGGGTGCACACCGGTGGCTCGCTCGGCACGACGGCGTGGCTGCTCGGCGCTACCGTCGGAGGATGAGCCGAGACACACGCATCTCCAGACGCTGGGTGGTCGCCACGGTGGCCGCCGGACTGCCGCTCGCGCTGCTCGCGCCGCAGGCACAGGCGAGGGACACCGGCTCCCCCGCTCCGACGCTGCCCAAGGTGCCCGTCATGACGGGGCGCGGGGGAGCGGTCTCGTCCGTCGACCGCGACGCCTCGCAGGTCGGCATCGACGTCCTCGCCCGCGGCGGCAACGCCGCCGACGCGGCGGTCGCGACGGCCGCAGCCCTCGGGGTGACCGAGCCCTACAGCGCCGGCATCGGCGGCGGCGGGTTCCTGGTCTACTACGACGCCAAGCGCAGGCAGGTGTCGACCATCGACGGCCGGGAGAGCGCACCGCGGACCTTCACCGACACGACGTTCACCGACGGGCAGGGCAAGGCCCTCGACTTCCTCACGGTGGTCCGGTCGGGGCTGTCCGTGGGTGTCCCCGGCACGCCGGCGCTCTGGGCCAAGGCACTGCGCCAGCACGGGACGCTCTCGCTCGACGCCGCGCTGCGACCTGCGGAGATGCTGGCCCGCACCGGCTTCACGGTGGACCAGACCTTCTACGACCAGACGGCCGCCAACGCCGCCAAGTTCGCGATGTTCCCCGAGTCCGCGCGCATCTTCCTGCCGGGCGGGCAGCCCCCCGCGGTCGGCTCGAAGTTCACCAACCCCGACCTGGCGAAGGCCTACCGGCTGCTGCGAGAGCGGGGCACCGCGGCGCTCTACGGCGGGCAGCTGGGCCGGGCGCTCGTCTCCGAGGCACGCGCCCCCCACACCAAGGCCGGGGTGTCGGTGATGGGCGGCCAGCTGACCATGGCCGACCTCACGGCATACCAGGCGGTGGACCGCAAGCCGATCTCGTCGCGGTACAAGCAGTACGACGTCTATGGCATGCCGGTGCCGAGCTCCGGTGGCATCGCCATCGCCGAGATCCTCAACCTGATGCGCGCCTACGAGCAGAGGACCGGCTACCCGACGGCTCGACTCAGCCGGGCCAACTACCTGCACCGGTTCTCGGAGGCCTCCGCGACGGCCTTCGCCGACCGCAACCGCTACGTCGGGGACGTGCCGGGCGTGCCGACACGGGAGCTGACGAGCCCTGCGTTCGCCGCCGAGCGAGCATGCCCCTTCCGGACCGCGGTGGCGCAGCCGCGACCCATCCCGTTCGGCTCGCCCGACGGCAGCTACACCTCATGCGCCCGCGGGCGGGTGAGCGTGCCGGAGCCGCATCCCGGCATGTCGACGACGCATCTGACGGTGATGGACAAGTGGGGCAACGTGGCCGCCTACACACTGACGATCGAGCAGACCGGGGGGTCGGGCATCACCGTGCCCGGATACGGCTTCCTGCTCAACAACGAGCTCACCGACTTCACCCTGGAGCCGGCCGCCGGCGACCCGAACGCGCCCGGGCCCGGCAAGCGCCCGCGGTCGTCGATGTCGCCGACCCTCGTCTTCAAGGACGGCAAGCCGGTGCTCGCCCTCGGCTC
>CALMNV010000034.1 GCA_937873285.1 uncultured Intrasporangium sp.
CGCATCCCGACCGGCGTGCTGACGGTGGTGACGGGGGTCGCCGGCTCGGGCAAGAGCAGCCTCATCAACGACGTCTTCCTGGCGCAGCACCCGGAGGCGATCGCGATCGACCAGTCGCGCGTGACGGCGAACAGCCGCTCGGCCCCCGCGACCTACACCGGGATCATGGACGACATTCGCGCGGCCTTCGCGAAGGCGAACGGGGTCAGCCCCTCGCTCTTCAGCTTCAACTCGGCGGGGAGCTGCCCGAACTGCAACGGCCTGGGCGTGGTGTACACCGACCTGGCGTTCATGGAGGGCGTGGTTTCCACCTGCGAGATCTGCGAGGGCAAGCGCTTCAAGGCCGAGGTGCTGGACTACCACTTGCGGGACAAGTCGATCAGCGATGTGCTCGACATGTGGATCGGCAACAGCGAGCGCAACCTGCATGAGATCTTCGGCCAGGCGCGCCGCAACCACTTCGCCGGTCTCGACACCGCCCACGCCGAGGCGAAGGCGGCCAAGGATCAGCTGGTGGCCGAGGCCGAGCGGCTGGCCGACAGCACCGACTGGGCCTCGACCGCGGGGGCGTTCAAGCGGCTGATGGACGAGTGGCGCCAGGCCGGCCGGGCCAGCCGCGCCGAGGACGACCGGCTGTGGGAGCGCTTCAAGACCGCGCAGGACGCGTTCTTCGCCGCCAAGGACGCCGTCGTGGCGGCGGAGGAGGGGTCGCTGCGGGACAACCTCAAGGTCAAGGAGGGGCTGCTCGCCGAGGCGGAGAAGCTCCTGCCGGTCACCGACATCGACAGGGCCAAGACCCAGCTGAGGTCCCTCCAGGACCGATGGGACGCAGCCGGCAAGGTCCCCCGCGGCGACCTCGAGCGGGTGGAGAAGGCGCTCCGGCGCGTCGAGCAGGCCGTGCGCGACACCGAGGACAAGCGGTGGCGGGCCAGCAACCCCGAGGCCGCCGCCCGCGCCCAGGGCATGGTCGACCAGCTCGAGCGCGCCGTGACCGACCTCGAGGCCGACCTGGAGCGGGCCCGCGCCGATGGCACCGAGCCTGAGGTCGCGAAGGCGCAGCAGGCTCTCGATGCCCGCCGGGCCTGGCTGGCCCAGGCCCGAGCCGGGCTGGAGGAGTTCGGCGGCTGAGCCGAGGCGCAAGGCTAGCGCTTGGTCCCGCCGCCGCTGACCCGGTAGACGTCGAACACGCCGTCGATGCGGCGCACCGCCTTGATGACGTGCTCCAGGTGGGCCGGGTCGCCCATCTCGAAGGTGAACCGGGAGATCGCGACTCGGTCGCGCGAGGTTTGCACCGAGGCCGAGAGGATGTTGACGTGCTGGTCGGACAGCACCCGGGTGACGTCGCTGAGCAGCCGGTTGCGGTCGAGTGCCTCGACCTGCAGCTGCACGAGGAAGACGCTGGCCGACGAGGGGGCCCACTCGACGTCGAGGAGCCGGTGCGGGTTCGCGGTCAGCGACTTGGCGTTGGTGCAGTCGACGCGGTGCACCGACACGCCGCTGCCCCGCGTGACGAAGCCGAGGATCTGGTCGCCCGGCACCGGGGTGCAGCACTTGGCGAGCTTGACCCACACGTCGGTCATGCCCACCACGACGACGCCGGGGTCGCCGCTGCGGCGGCGCATGGCTCGGGTGGGGGTCGTCGCCTCCGCGAGGTCCTCGGTGGCGCCCTCCACTCCCCCCACCGTCGCCACGATCTTGCTCACGACGTGCTGCGCGGACACGTGCCCCTCGCCGACGGCGGCATACAGCGCGTCGATGTCCACGTAGCGCAGGTCGGTGGCGATGGCGGTCATCGACTCGTGGCTGAGCAGGCGCTGCAGCGGCAGGTTCTGCTTGCGCAGCGCCTTGACGATGCTCTCCTTGCCGGCCTCGATGGCCTCCTCGCGCCGCTCCTTGGAGAACCACTGCTTGATCTTGTTGCGGGCGCGGGCGCTCTTGACGAAGCCCAGCCAGTCGCGGCTGGGCCCGGCCCCGTCTGCCTTGGAGGTCAGCACCTCGACCACGTCGCCGTTCTCGAGCCGCGACTCGAGCGGCACGAGGCGGCCGTTGACCCGGGCGCCGATGCAGTGGTGACCGACCTCGGTGTGCACGGCATACGCGAAGTCGACCGGCGTTGCCCCCGCCGGCAGCGCGACGACCGAGCCCTTGGGGGTGAAGACGTAGACCTCACCCGAGCCCATCTCGAACCGCAGCGAGTCGAGGAACTCCCCGGGGTCCTCCGTCTCGCGCTGCCAGTCGAGCAGCTGACGCAGCCATGCCATGTCGTTGACGGCGTCGTCGGGGCGCCGGGACACCTCGCCGTTGCCGACGTCCTTGTACTTCCAGTGGGCGGCGACGCCGTACTCGGCCCGGCGGTGCATCGTGTGCGTGCGGATCTGGATCTCGACCGGCTTGCCCTCGGGGCCGATGACGGTCGTGTGCAGCGACTGGTACATGTTGAACTTCGGCATCGCGATGTAGTCCTTGAACCGGCCGGGGACCGGGTTCCACCGCGCGTGGAGCGCCCCGAGGGCGGCATAGCAGTCGCGCACCGTGTCGACGAGCACACGGACCGCGACGAGGTCGTAGATGTCCTCGAAGTCGCGACCGCGCACGATCATCTTCTGGTAGACCGAGTAGTAGTGCTTGGGCCGGCCGGTGACGGTGGCCTTGATCCTCGAGTCGGCGAGATCCAGCGCCACCTGCTCGCGGACCGTCGCGAGATACTCCTCCCGCGCCGGTGCGCGGTCGGCGACGAGCCGGACGATCTCGTCGTAGACCTTGGGGTAGAGCGTGGCGAAGCTGAGGTCCTCCAGCTCCCACTTGATGGTGTTCATGCCGAGCCGGTGCGCGAGCGGCGCGTAGATCTCCAGGGTCTCGTGGGCCTTGCGGGCCGCCGACTCCGGCGAGACGTAGCGCCAGGTGCGGGCGTTGTGGAGCCGGTCGGCGAGCTTGATGACGAGGACCCGGATGTCGCGGGCCATGGCGATGACCATCTTGCGCACGGTCTCGGCCTGGGCGGCCTCGCCGTAGGTGACCTTGTCGAGCTTGGTGACCCCGTCGACGAGCATCGCGATCTCGTCGCCGAAGTCGCGCCGCAGCTCCTGCAGGCCGTATGCCGTGTCCTCCACCGTGTCGTGCAGCAGCGCGGCCGCCAGGGTCGGCGGAGTCATGCCGAGCTCGGCGAGGATCGTCGTCACGGCGAGCGGGTGGGTGATGTAGGCGTCGCCGCTCTTGCGCAGCTGTCCCTCGTGGGCCCGCTCGGCCACGGCATACGCGCGTTCGATGACGGTGAGGTCGGCCTTCGCGTGGTGCTGGCGCACCGTGGTCAGCAGCGGCTCGAGGACGGGGTTGCCGGCGGGGCGGCTGGCGCCGAACCGTGCGAAGCGAGCGCGCACGCGGGCGGGAGCCGACGGCTCGCTGCGCACTTCCTCGCTCATGGCCGAAGTGTAGTCGGCGCCCCGCCCGATCAGACGGTGAGGATGGCGTGCACCGGTCGGCGCCCGAGCCGTTGCCGGCCCCCCAGGGACGCCAGCTCGAGGAGCACGTCGACGCCGGCGACGACCGCCCCGGCTCGCTCCACGAGCTGGCAGGTCGCCGCCGCGGTCCCTCCGGTCGCGAGCACGTCGTCGAGGACGAGGACCCGCTGCCCCGCACGGAACGCGTCGGCTCGCACCTCGATGGCGGCAGTGCCGTACTCCAGGGCGTACTCCTCCTGCAGGGTCTCCCCGGGCAGCTTGCCGACCTTGCGGACCGGCACCAGGCCGAGACCGAGCGCATAGGCGGCAGCGGCGCCGAGGATGAAGCCGCGTGCCTCGATGCCGACCACCACGTCGACCTGGCCGGCGTGGCGGTGCGCGACGTCCTGGACGACCCGGGCGAAGGCCGGCCCGTCCGCCAGCAGCGGGGTGAAGTCCTTGAAGAGGATGCCCGGCTTGGGGAAGTCGGGGATGTCGCGCAGCCGAGCGGCGACGACCTGCGCGACGGTCCGGTCGGCGTCGGGGGTGGCCACCGGGGTCACCGCTTCGACTTCGGTGGCCGTTTGGGCTGGTTGCGGGGTCCGGCCTGGGCGTACTTGTGCACGGGGCGTGGCACCACGTCGGTGAGCTGCTCGGCCGGGACGGCGGTGGCGCCGGACGGTCGGGCCGCCACGGAGCCGTCGCGGTCTCCGGCCGGGGTCGCGGCGACCCGTGTCGACGCCGCCGCCTCGGGTGCGCCCGCCCCGACCAGCTGCGGCTGGGCGGGGGGCGTGCGACGCGTGTGCCGCGCGACGTAGGCGTCGAGGTCCTTGACCGCCCCGTCACGCCGCCGCAGGTCGACGAGCAGCGGGGTGGCGATGAAGATGGAGGAGTAGGCGCCGGCGGCGATGCCGATGAACAGCGCCAGGGCCAGGTCCAGCAGCGTGCCGGGCCCGAGCAGCGTGAAGCCCACCACGAGGATGGCGGCGATGGGCAGCAGCGCGACGACCGTCGTGTTGATCGAGCGCACGAGGGTCTGGTTCACGGCGAGGTTGGCGGCGGCGGCATACGACAGGCGCCTGGTGCGCAGCGCATCAGTCGTGTTCTCCCGCACCTTGTCGAAGACGACGACGGTGTCGTAGAGCGAGTAGCCGAGGATGGTCAGGAAGCCGATCATCGACGACGGGGTGATCTCGAAGCCGAAAAGCGCGTAGATCCCGACGGTGATGACGAGGTCGTGCACCAGGGCCACGAGCCCGGCCAGAGCCATCTTCCACGTGCGGAAGTAGAGGGCCATCACGATGGTGACCAGCACGAGGAAGACGATGAGGGCCTGGATCGCCTGCCTGCTGACCGACTCCCCCCAGCTCGGCCCGATGAGCGAGGCGCTGACCGCGGTGGCCGGCACCCCGAACGCCTTCGCGAGGGCGCTCTTGGCGGCGTCCGTCCTGCCCTCGGCGGCCGCGGTCTGGACGCGCACGGTGTTCTGCCCGACGACCGTCGAGGTGACCTCGCCCGTGATCCCGGCGGACGCCGCCGCGGCCTGGGCCTTCTGCTCGTAGCCGGCGGAGCTGGCCACGGACAAGACTCGGAACTCCGATCCGCCGCTGAACTCGATGCCGAAGTTGAGACCCCGGCCGATGAGGCCGACGAGGGCGAGGGCGACGAGGACCGCGGACAGGGCGTACCAGGCCTTCTGGCGCCCGATGAAGTCGATGGAGCGCCGGCCCGTGTAGAGGTCGTTGCCGAGCTGGGCGAAGTTGATCATGCGTGCGCCTTCCCTTCGGCGGCGGGTGCTCCCGGGACGGCGGTCTGCCTGGACACGGCGCCTCGTGCCGGCGCAGCGCTGCGCGCCGTCCCCGGCGCGGCGCCGAACTGGCCGCGACCGCGGTAGCGCGGGCTCTCATTGGCGCCGAGCCGTTGCGGGTCGAGGCCCGACCACGGATGGCCACCTCCGAAGAACTTGGTGCGGGCCAGCAGCTGGACGCTCGGATGGGTGAAGAGCATGACGACGACCAGGTCGATGACCGTGGTCAGCCCCAGGGTGAAGGCGAAGCCGCGCACGCTGCTCGACGCGAGGAAGTAGAGCACGCCGGCGGCGATGAAGTTGACCGCGTCGGCGGCGAGGATGGTCCGTCGCGCCCGCTTCCAGCCGGTCTCGACGGCGGCGACGAGCGGCCGGCCGTCGCGCACCTCGTCACGGATCCGCTCGAAGTAGACGATGAAGCTGTCCGCGGTGACGCCGATGGCCACGATGAGGCCGGTCACGCCGGCCAGGGTGAGGCGGAAGCCGTGCGTCGTGCCGAGGACCGTCACGGCGAGGTAGCTGATCCCGGCGGCGACCACGAGGGAGGCCACCGTGACGAAGCCCAGGGCGCGGTACTGCAGGAGCGAGTAGAGCACGACGAGCAGCATGCCGATCGCGCCGGCGAGCAGTCCGAGGGTGAGCTGCTCCTGACCCAGCTGCGGGGTGATGTCGTCCTGGGTCTGCAGCTTGAAGGACAGCGGCAGGGCGCCGAACTTCAGCTGCTGGGCGAGCTGCTGGGCGGAGTCCACGGTGAACGAGCCCGTGATCGACGCCCGCCCGTCCGTGATGACGGCCCTCGCCTGCGGAGCCGTGATGACCGCCTTGTCCAGCACGACGGCGAACTGGTCCATGGGCGGGGAGCCCTGCAGGGCGTAGAGCCGGCGGGTGACCTCGGCGAACTTCTGCTTGCCGGAGTCCTTGAAGTTGAGGACGACCTCGACGATCGAGGTGGGGGCGCCGTTCGGGCCGGGCTGGAAGCCGCTGCTGGCGTCGGCGATCTCGCTGCCGTCGATCTCGACCGGACCGAGGATGTACTTGGTGGTGAGGTCCTGGCCGCAGGTGGCGATGGGAGCGGCGGGGTCGTCGACGACCTTGTCCATGCTGCCCGGCACGCCGCAGTTGAGGGCGAGGTACTGCTGGGTCACCTTCGTGGCCGCGGCGCCGGCCTTGGCCTGGTCCCAGCCGAGGCCGACGAGGCCCTTGGAGACCTCTGCGGCGAGGGTGGCCGGGCTCTCCTGGGGCGGTGCCGGCGGTGCGGTGGGCACGGGCGGTGCGGTGGGGACGGCCGGGGTGGGGACGGCCGGGGTGGGGGTTGCCGGGGTGGCCCCGGGCGTCGGCGTCGCCGTGGCGCCCGGGAACGCCTG
>CALMNV010000035.1 GCA_937873285.1 uncultured Intrasporangium sp.
AACGAGTCGGGGCGCACCCGGTCGGTGACGGTTGCCTGCTCCGGGGTGCACCCGGGTCGCGCCTCCGCCCCCTCGCGACGCTGCTCCGCTCGTCCGGCGCGCAGCGTCACCATCGGCCGAGGCTGGCAGATCTGCACCGGTGTCACCTCCGGGTCACCGTGGGCCGGCAGGTCCACGACGAGGACGACCTTGGTGTGGTGCTGCTCGGAGAAGGAGTAGCGCAGCGGCGATCCGCTGTAGCGCACGGTGGACCCCTTCGCGCAGGCCGGCGACTGGGCGCCGTGCAGGTGCCCGAGCGCCACGTAGTCGATGCCAGCGAAGACGGTGCCCGCCACCCGGTCGACGCCGCCCACCGCTATGGAGCGCTCCGAGTCGCTGGGCTCGGCTCCTGCCACGAACGCGTGCGCCAGCACGATCGCGCGGTGGCCCGGCCGCCGCGCCAGGTCCTCCCGGATCCGGTCGCAGGCCGCCGCGAGGACCGCCTGGTGGGAGCGCGGCAGCGGATCCTGCCCGTCGGGGGCCAGCGCGACGCGCGCGTGGTCCGGGTCGAGGTAGGGGATGCCGTAGACGGCGGCCCGCACCCCGTCCGCGCCCTCCAGCTGCACGGCGCGCTCGAGCAGGGTGAGGTCGGTGATCATCCGGACCCGGTCGGGGAACAGCGCCGCCCCGTAGCCGAGGCGGATGGCCGAGTCGTGGTTGCCGGAGGTGACCACCACCGTGGTGGAGCGGGCCAGCCGGGCGACGGTGCGCTCGAAGAGCTGCACCGACTCGACCGGCGGCACGCCCCGGTCGTAGACGTCGCCGGCCACGAGCACGGCATCGACCGGCACGCCACCCGGCGGCGCCTCGACGAGCGTGCAGATCCGGTCGAGCGCCGCGGCCTGCGCCTCGTGCAGGCTCACCCCGTGCAGGGTGCGCCCCAGGTGCCAGTCGGAGGTGTGGATCAGCCGCATGCGACGACGGTATGCCGGGCCGCCGACAGTCCCGGTCGCGACACCCCGGGCCACAGGTGCTCAGCCGACGCGTCCGTGTTCGGTCCGGCGGAACGTGCTCGGGGAGGCGGCATAGCGCCGGACCGAACGGCTTTCGCGGCCCTGGCCGAGGTTCGGCCCCCTCGACCGCCCAGCGCGACGCGTCGAGGCTCAGTCGTCGGCGGGGTTGAAGAAGCCGAGGATCATCGAGACGAGGGTGACGACGAGGCTGCCAAGCACCGCGTCCCAGAAGAACGACTGCACGTGGAAGGCGAGGTCGACCTGGCCGGCGAGCCACGAGGTGAGCTGGAGCATGAGGGCGTTGATCACGAAGACGAACAGCCCCAGGGTGAGGACGATGAGCGGCAGGCTCACGAGCTTGGCCACCGGGCGCACGAGCGCGTTGACGAGGCCGAAGATGAGCGCCACGATCGCGACCGTCCGCACCACCTGCCACGTGTCGCTGCTCGTGCCGAAGGTGATGCCCGGGACGACCCAGGCGGCGATCCACAGCGCTATGCCGTTGATGACCGTCTTGACGAGGAAGTTGCCCATGGCCGGATTGTGCACCCGAGGGCTATGTGGCGGCGACGGGTCGGCGGGCGGACCGGCGACCGAGCCCGCGAGTGCCGGCGCGGCTCACGGCTCGACGAGGCCGGGGTGGCTGTCGCTGGGCAGCCGCGGCTGGAACATCGTGTTGAGCCGCAGCAGGTCCGGCTGCACGCTCTTGAGCGAGCCGACCGCCTCCTCCACCGGGACCCGCACGATCTGGCCCTGCTGGAGCGCGACCATCTGGCCCCAGGCCTGCTCCGCGGCGGCGTCGACGGCGGCGACGCCGAAGCGGGTGCCGAGGATCCGGTCGAAGGCGACGGGCGAGCCGCCGCGCTGGATGTGCCCGAGGACGGTGGTGCGGCTCTCGATGCCGGTCCGGCCGTGGATCTCCCGCGCGATGAGGTGTCCGATGCCGCCGAGCACCTTGTGGCCGTAGACGTCGACCTCCGGCTCCGGGACCTCGAAGGTGCCCGGCTTGGGCAGCGCCCCCTCGGCGACGACGACGATGGTGGCCCACCGGCCCTTGCGGTGCCGGTTGACGATGCGCTCGCAGACCTCGTCGAGGTCGAACGGCTCCTCGGGGACGAGGATGAGCGCGGCGCCGCCGGCGAGGCCGGACCAGATGGCGATGTGGCCGACGTGCCGGCCCATCACCTCGACGACGAGGACGCGGTGGTGCGACTCGGCCGTCGTGTGCAGCCGGTCGATGGCATCGGTGCAGATCTGCACGGCGGTCTGGAAGCCGAACGTCATCTCGGTCAGGGGGATGTCGTTGTCGATCGTCTTGGGCACCCCGATCACCGGGAAGCCCTTCTGGTGCAGCGCGTTGACGACCCCCATCGAGCCCTCGCCGCCGATCCCGATGATGGCGTCGAGACCGTGCCGGTCGTAGGCCCTGCGCACCAGCTCGATGCCGTGCTCGCGCGCGAACGGCTGGTCGCGCGAGGTGCCGAGGATGGTGCCGCCGAGCGGCAGGATCCCGCGGCAGCGGTCGACGTCGAGCAGCTCGTAGTCGTTGTCCATGACGCCGCGCCACGCGCTGCGGAAGCCGATGACGGTGCTGTCGTAGGTCACCTCGGCGGCGCGGACGGCCCCCCGGATGACGGCGTTGAGGCCGGGGCAGTCGCCGCCGCCGGTGATGATGCCGATGCGCATGCGATGGGTTCCTTGCGTGGTGCGAACGAGAGGAGATGCGGGCAGGCTGTCGGAACGGCGCTGGAACGACTGGTGGAAGCCTAGCCACAGTCCGCCGTATGCCGCAGGTCTGCCTGTGCGCCGCCGCTCGGGCGCCGCACCCGGGTGGGTCAGCGGCCGCAATAGAGTGACGGCCATGGAGCAGCCTGCCCCGAGCGACCCCGCAGCGAGCGACCCGGCAGCGAGCGACCCGGCAGCGAGCGACCCGGCAGCGAGCGACCCGCCGACGGCGCGGCTGCGGCCGGTGCTGGCGCGCCTGCCCGACTACACGCCCGGCCGGCCCGCCGCGGCCCCGGCCGGCGTGGCGGCATACAAGCTGTCCTCCAACGAGAACCCCTACGGCCCGCTGCCGTCGGTGCTCGCGGCGGTGGCGGACGCGGCGACGCAGCTCAACCGCTACCCCGACATGTCGGTCTCGGTGCTGACCCAGCGGCTCGCGCAGGCGCTGGGCGTGCCGCCGCAGTGCCTGGCCTTCGGCACCGGCTCCGTCGCGGTGCTCGCCCAGGTGGTCGCAGCCGCATGCGACAGCGGCGACGAGGTCGTCTTCGCGTGGCGCTCGTTCGAGGCCTACCCCATCGTCACGCGGCTCGCGGGCGCCGAGCCGGTGATGGTCGGCCTCGACGAGCGGGGCCGCCATCGGCTCGACGCGATGGCCGCCGCCATCACCGAGCGCACCCGCGTCGTGCTGGTCTGCACCCCGAACAACCCGACCGGCCCGGCCGTGCACCGCGACGAGCTGCGGCGCTTCCTCGACCGCTGCCCGGACGAGATCCTCGTCGTCCTCGACGAGGCCTACGTCGAGTTCGTGCGCGACCCCGAGGCGGTCGCCGGGCTCGACGTGTGGCGCGAGCACCCCAACGTCGTGCTGCTGCGCACCTTCTCCAAGGCGTACGGCCTGGCCGGGCTGCGGGTCGGGTATGCCGTCGCGCACCCCTCCGTCGCGGCCGCGCTGCGCAAGACCGCGACGCCGTTCGGGGTCAGCTCGCTCGCCCAGGCGGCGGCGGTCGCCTCGCTTGACGCGGTGCAGGAGCTGCAGGAGCGGGTGGCGGCGATCGTGGCGGAGCGGGAGCGGGTCGCGGTGGCCCTCGCCGACCAGGGCTGGACGCTGCCTCGCTCCGACGCCAACTTCGTCTGGTTCCCGCTGGGCCCGGAGTCCGGGCGCTTCGCGGCGGCCTGCGAGGCGGCGGGGCTGGTCGTGCGTCGCTACGGCGACGACGGCGTGCGGGTCACGATCGGCGAGCCCGCGGCCAACGCCGCCCTCGTCGAGGTGGCCGAGCGCTTCGGCCCCTGCCTGGTTCGAGGTGATCCGGCGCGGCATACGGCGTCGGAATACCTCGAACGGGGAGGGCGCGGGTAAGTTCGGCAGTGAGGTCCTCGTGTGTGGCCGTCGCCACTGATGACGTCCACGACCACCCCAGCCGACCGCGGGCGATCCCCGCCGCCGGCCCGAGCAACGGCCGGTCCGCCGCGCCGGTGAAGGAGCCCCTGTGAGACCTGGACGCGACAACGTCGTCGCCGAGCTGCACGAGCCGACCCCGGAGGTCGGCGACGGCGGCCCCGACATGATCCAGCTGCTGACCCCCGAGGGGCAGCGCCTCGGCCACCCGGCATACGACCGCTACGTCGCCGACCTCACCGCCGAGGACCTGCGCGGCTTCTACCGCGACCTCGTGCTCATCCGGCGCCTCGACGCCGAGGGCTACGCGCTGCAGCGCCAGGGCGAGCTCGGTCTGTGGCCGAGCCTGCTCGGGCAGGAGGCGGCGCAGGTCGGGTCCGGCCGCGCCCTGCGGGCGCAGGACTTCGTCTTCCCCACCTACCGCGAGCACGGCGTCGGCTTCGTGCGGGGCATGGACCCGCAGAGCTCGCTGCAGCTCTTCCGAGGGGTGAGCCAGGGCGGCTGGGACCCCAAGGAGCACAACTTCCACCTCTACACCATCGTCATCGGCGCCCAGGCGCTGCACGCGACCGGCTATGCGATGGGCGTCAGGCTCGACGGCAACGTCGGCACCGGCGACGCGGACCGGGACACCGCGGTGATCTGCTACTTCGGCGACGGCGCGTCCTCGCAGGGCGACGTCAACGAGGCCTTCGTCTACGCGGCGAGCTTCGACGCCCCCGTTGTCTTCTTCTGCCAGAACAACCAGTGGGCGATCTCCGAGCCGGTCTCGAAGCAGACCCGGATCCCGCTCTTCCAGCGGGCGCGTGGCTTCGGCTTCCCCGGCGTCCGGGTCGACGGCAACGACATCCTCGCGACGTATGCCGTGACCCGGCACTGTCTGGACGAGGCCCGCGCCGGCAACGGGCCGCTGCTCATCGAGGCCTACACCTACCGGATGGGCGCCCACACCACGGCCGACGACCCGACGAAGTACCGGATCTCCGCCGAGGTGGAGCAGTGGAAGTTCCGCGACCCGATCCTGCGCCTGAAGAGCCACCTGGCCCGCGAGGGCATGGCCGACGACACCTACTTCACGGCGGTCGACGACGAGGCGGACCGCTTCGCAGCCGAGCTGCGCGAAGGCTGCGTCACGATGCCGACGCTGCCCGGTGAGACGATGTGGGACCACGTCTATGCGCAGGACCACCCGGTCATGGATGCCGAGCGAGCGGCATACCTGGCCTACCGGGCGAGCTTCGAGGAGGCGCACTGATGGCCGCGCAGCAGCTGGAGCGGCTCACGCTCGGCAAGGCCCTGACAGCCGGGCTGCGCAAGGCGATGGAGCACGACGACCGGGTCGTGCTCATCGGCGAGGACATCGGCAAGCTCGGCGGCGTCTTCCGCATCACCGACGGGCTGCAGAAGGACTTCGGCGACGACCGCGT
This sequence comes from uncultured Intrasporangium sp., assembly GCA_937873285.1. GTDB lineage: Bacteria > Actinomycetota > Actinomycetes > Actinomycetales > Dermatophilaceae > CALMNV01. The sequence goes on from CALMNV010000035.1 coordinate 5,541, forward strand.
CGTCGACACCCCGCTGGCCGA
>CALMNV010000036.1 GCA_937873285.1 uncultured Intrasporangium sp.
CACCGTTGCGGCATTCTGGACGCCGGAGGAGATGGAGACCGCCACCGTCAACACGTAGTCGACGAGCAGCGCACTGGCCACCGTGAGGCCGGCCTTCGGCCCGAGGTTCACCGTGGCGACCTCGTAGTCACCGCCGCCGGACGGGTAGGCGGGGACGTTCTGCCGGTAGGAGGCGACGGTGATGATCATGACGAGCATCACCGCGATGGTGATCTGCCAGCTGTGCGTGGCGGCGAAGGCGCCGCCGGCGAGGCCGAGCATGAGCATGATCTCATCGGGCGCGTAGGCCACGGACGAGAGCGCGTCGCTGGCGAAGATGGGCAGGGCGAGCCGTTTGGGCAGCAACGTCTCGCCGAGCCGGTCACTGCGCATCGCGCGACCGACGACGACACGCTTCAGCGAGGGTCCAGATCCGGGCACGAAGCACACTGTATGCCGTGCAGCCGGCACGGCACGTGCGCTGGTGTAGCGTCGCCAGCGTGCATTTCGTCATCATGGGATGCGGCCGTGTGGGTTCGACCCTCGCCCGCTCGCTCGGACGCGGCGGCCACGACGTCGCGGTGATCGACGCCGACCCCGCGGCGTTCCGCCGCCTGGGCACGTCCTTCGAGGGGCAGACGGTGACGGGGATCGGCTTCGACCGCGACACCCTGCTGGCCGCCGGGATCAAGGACGCCTACGCCTTCGCAGCCGTCAGCAGCGGCGACAACTCCAACATCCTCGCGGCCCGGGTGGCCCGCGAGACCTTCGGGGTCGAGCACGTGGCGGCCCGCATCTACGACCCGCAGCGCGCCATGGTCTACCAGCGGCTCGGGATCCCGACGGTCGCGACGGTCCGGTGGACGGCCGACCAGATGATCCAACGGCTGCTTCCCCAGGGCGCCATGCCCGAGATGACCGACCCCAGCGGCAAGGTCGTCATCGCGGAGGTGCCGCTCGATCGCGGCTGGATCGGGCGCCGGTTCAGCGAGATCGAGGAGCGCACGGGGGCGCGCGTCGCCTATGTCACCCGTCTCGGTGAGGGCATCCTGCCCAGGCCCGACATGGTCGTGCAGCAGGGTGACCTGGTGCACGTCAGCGTGCTCCGCGACCAGCTGCCCCGGGTCGAGCGTCTGTGCGACCAGGCCCCGGTCGCCCAGTGACTGGCAGGAAGGCAACCATGCGCGTCGTCATCGCGGGAGCCGGCAGCGTCGGCCGATCGATCGCCCGGGAGCTGCTCGCCAACGGCCACCAGGTGCTGCTCATCGACAAGGACGCCGACGACGTCCAGGCATCCCGGGTCCCCGAGGCGTCGTGGCTGCTCGCCGACGCCTGCGAGCTGGCAGCCTTGGAGGAGGCCCGCCTCGAGGAGTCCGACGTCGTCGTGGCGGCCACCGGAGACGACAAGGCCAACCTCGTCCTGTCACTCCTGGCCAAGACCGAGTTCGGCGTGCCGCGCACCGTCGCCCGGGTCAACAACCCCAAGAACGAGTGGATGTTCGACGAGTCGTGGGGCGTCGACGTCGCCGTCTCGACCCCCCGGCTGATGACGGCTCTCATCGAGGAGGCCGTCAGCATCGGCGACCTCGTGCGGATCTTCGAGTTCCAGCAGGGGCGCGCCTCGATGGTCGAGGTCACCCTGCCGGAGGGCAGCCCCTTCGCGGGCCGCCGGGTCGGTGACGTGGCGTGGCCCGTCGACACCGTGCTCGCCGCGATCATCCGCGAGCAGCGCCCGATCGCCCCGACAGCGGACGATGCCATCGAGTCGGGCGACGAGCTGCTCTTCATCACCACCACGGAGCGGGAGCGGGAGCTGCAGCGGCTCGTCGCACCCGGCTCGCGGCCCCGCGTCGACGAGCCGCTCTGACCTCAGGCCGCCGCGGCCCGTGCCGGGTCGATGGGTGTGCGGCCGCGCAGCAGGATCGCGCCCATGGCGGTGACGGCGAGCAGGTATGCCGGCCAGCCGAGCGCCACCTTGGCGACGCCGAGCGCGCCGACCTCACCGGCGAGGTAGAGCGGCACCATGACGCCGAGCCGCACCACGTTGAGCGCAATGAGCACCCAGGCCAGCCGCGCCGCGACGGTGACGATGCCCGGGTGCCGCCGCCACCAGGTGGGGTCCGCCGCGAACGCCTCCGGCTCGGCGACCGCGACGACGAAGCCGAAGAGCGGCCAGCGGGCCAGGTTGGTGACGAGCAGGAGGACGAGCAGGCCTGCGTTCTGGAGCATGCCGGGCAGGAAGGCGTCCTCCGCACGACCCGACCGCAGCGCGAAGAAGGCGGAGAGCGCGACGCCGACGGCGGCATACGCGATGAACCTGACGTCCTGGCGCTGCAGGAGGCGGACGAGGAGCAGCACGGCCACGCAGGCCCCCGAGGCGACGACGGCGAGCCGCAGGTCGCGGCCGAGCGACCACGTCACCGCGAAGACCAGGGTCGGGACCGCCGCCTCGACCGCGCCCCGCCAGCCTCCGATGGCCTCCGAGAGCTTGTCGCGGAGCAGGTCCTCGACGGTGGCGTAGCGGCGCAGGTCGGCCTCGGACCGCGCCACGGCATCCCGCCCGTCCGCCGCCTCCGCGCGCAGCTCGTCTCTCGGCTGTGGTCCGGCGTCAGCCATGGTGGGAGCCGCTCCGTCCGATGATCTCGTAGGCCGGGTTGAAGATGGTGCGCTGGCCGCGGTGCACGGCCACCCGGCCGGTGGCCAGCAGCCGCGCGCCGGCCACGATGCCGGGGATCGTGCGCCGGCCGAGCCAGACGAGCTGCAGTGCGTCCGTCCCGTCCCAGAGGTCGGCGACGAGCGCCGGCACGTCGCTGCGCGGGCGCAGCGTCACGGAGCGCACCTCGCCACGCACGGTGACCCGCGAGCGGGGGCGCACCTGCCCGATGTGGACGCCACCGGAGTCCGCCGACTCCTGCTTGAGCTCGTCGGAGTCGATGTCGTCGCTGGAGCGGGTGAGGTGCTCGGTCAGGCGGCGCAGTGGACCGGGTCGGCGGCCGGTCATCAGCGGCTCACCGGACCTCGGTGATCTCGGGACCGCGCTCGAACGGGCGCAGGTCATCGAGCGTGCCGACCGCTCCGTCGGCCTCCTCGGGCCCTGCCTGCTCGGACTCGCCCTGGTCGGGCAGCGTCAGCGGCAGCAGCTCGCGTGGGGGCATCGCCTCGTCGCCTCGGTTGACCACGGTCGTCGCGATGAGCTCGGTGATGGGCTCGGCCGCGGCGGGGTCGACGGCTGCGCGGCCGCTGATCACGGCGCGCAGGAACCAGCGCGGGCCGTCGATCCCGACGAAGCGCGCCGGCATGAACACCGTCCGCCCGTCCGAGCCCGGCTGCGGCATCCGCGTCTGCAGCTCCTCACCGAACTCGCGCGTGACCACCTCGGCCGTGCCCCCGGCCTCGCCGATGCTGGCCGCGATCTCGTCGCGGATCTCCACCCAGACGCCTTCGGTGCGAGGGGCGGCGAACGCCTGCAGCTGGACGGCCGACTCGCCGAGGAGGGCGGTCACGCCGGTGATCTGCTGCTGCTGCTCGTCGAACTCCAGGCGCAGCGCTCGGGTCGTGATGGCGTGCATGACGTACGTGCCGGTGATGTAGGTCAGCTCGAGGATGGCGACCTCGCTGAGCTCATCGTGCAGGACCTGGAAGACGCCGTCGGGCACCCGCCCGTGCTGAAGGGCGATGGCGTCGGTGTAGGCCAGCACGGCCCGCTCCAGCGGGCTGAAGCAGTCGGCCACCTGCCAGTGGGGGATGGCGTCGACCTGCTCGTCGGTCAGCCCGGCGTCTCGGGCCGCCTTGCAGTGCCTGGCTGAAGACGAACTGCGAGCCGCAGGCCCAGCCCGCTCGGATCTGGCCGAGCTCCCGCAGCTTCGGGTCGAGCTCCCGTCCCGGGTTCCGGTAGAAGGCGAAGCCGCCGCAGGCGTGGTCGAAGGCGTCGGGGCACTGGGCGAAGACCGTCCACCAGTTGCCGGGCGAGCCGGTTGTCGTCCCGGGCTCGGCCACGGGATCCCGGTCGCCGAACAGCATCGTGTAGATGACGTCGCCGAACTCGTGGACCTCCGCCTTCGGGACCTCGCGCAGCCTCGGCATCTCCTGCTCCTGTCGTCGTCGGCCGGCGGACGTTAGGTCAGACTCAGCCCGTGATCTCCCGAGCGGACGCCGCGGCGCTCGACGCCGCCGACCCGCTGGCGGCCTGGCGCGACGAGTTCGTCATCCCGGACCCCGACCTCGTCTACCTCGACGGCAACTCGCTCGGTCGACCGGCCCGTCGGAC
>CALMNV010000037.1 GCA_937873285.1 uncultured Intrasporangium sp.
AGATCGGGCGCCGGTGCGGCCTGATCGACGAGTCGGCGTGGGAGTTCCTCTGGGTGCTCGACGCGCCGCTGTTCGAGCCGGCCGCCGATGCCACGGCCTCGGGTGACGTCGCGCTGGGCTACAGCGCGTGGACGGCGGTGCACCACGCGTTCACGTCGCCCAAGCCCGAGTGGGAGGACGGCTTCGACGCGGACCCCGGCTCGGCCCTGGCCTACGCCTACGACATCGTCTGCAACGGCAACGAGATCGGTGGTGGCTCGATCCGCATCCACAAGCGTGAGGTGCAGGAGCGGGTCTTCCAGGTCATGGGCATCTCGCGTGAGGAGGCGCAGGAGAAGTTCGGGTTCCTCCTCGACGCCTTCGCCTACGGCGCGCCGCCGCATGGCGGCATCGCGTTCGGCTGGGACCGGATCACCGCCCTGCTCGCGGGCGCGGAGTCCATCCGCGAGGTCATTGCCTTCCCCAAGTCCGGCGGCGGCTACGACCCGCTCACCGCCGCGCCGGCCGCCATCACCGCCGAGCAGCGGCGTGAGGCAGGGGTCGATGCGACGCCCGAGCCGCGCGGGACCTCGAGCGGCGAGTCGCGGGGCGTCTCTGCCTGAGGGTGGCGACGGCTCGACCGCTGTCGGCGTCGTGCGGAACTGACCACTCGACGTCAGGGGAGTGGCAGCACGACCCGGCTGGCCCACGCGACCGGGCTCGCGTAGCCGAGCGAGCGGTAGAGCGCCCGCCCCGCGGCGTTCGTGGAGTACATCCCCAGGGTGCACGCGCCGTGCTCGAGGACCGCCAGCCGGGTGACGGCCGCGACCACCCGTCGCCCGAGTCCGCGCCCGCGCTCGGCGGGGTCGACCGCGACCGACGAGAGGACCGGCACGCCGGCTCCGGTCAGGCCGTATGCCGTGACGGCGAGCAGGCGGTGACCGGGCGTCTCGACGGCGAACCACCGCTGCGGACCACCGGGAGCAGTGTCGGCCGTGGGGGAGGCGACCGCGAGGAACGCCGCCACCTCGTCCCGGCGCTCCCCGTGGTCAAGAAGCACGACGGTGTCTTCGAGGTGGGGAGCCGGCGGCGGCTGCAGCGTGTAGTACCACTCCCAGTCGCCGCCCAAGGAGACCCGGAAACGCGCGTGGAGCAGCTGCTCCACCTGTCGGGGGACCGTCACGGCGGTGGCCCGCGCCGCGCCCGGCGTGTGCTGCCGAAGCAGGCCCGGCAGGTCCTCCACGACGGCAGCCGCCCCCTCGTCGGTGCCGAGCACGGTCCACGAGGTGCGACCCCGGTGACCCGTCCGGGTGAAGGCCACCGCCCCTGGTCCCTGCCACCACGTCGCGGCCATTGAAGGCGAGAGATCCAGGCGCACGAACGGGTGGTCGCCCGTGGCGGCGAGGAGTGCCGCATACCCCTCCCGCCGTGAGAGCGACCCGGTCACTCGGCGATCCCGAAACGGTCGTGCAGCCGGCGCAGCGGGCCCGGCGCCCACCAGTTCCAGCGACCCAGCAACGTCATGGTCGCCGGCACCAGCAGCATGCGCACCAGCGTCGCGTCGACGACGATCGCCGCCACGAGCGCGACACCCATCTCCTTGATGATGAGGATGTCCCCGGCGACGAAGCCGGCGAAGACGATGACGATGAGCAGCGCCGCCGAGGTGACGATCCGGCCGGTGCGCTGCAGGCCGAGCGAGACCGCCCGGTCGCTCTCGACGCCGGAGGAGTGGAACTCCGCGATGCGGGAGAGGAGGAACACCTCGTAGTCCATCGACAGGCCGAAGCCGAAGGCGAGGACGAGGAAGGGCACCATCGACTCGACAGCGCCGACGGAGGAGAAGGCGAGCAGCCCCTGCAGGTTGCCGTCCCCGAAGATCCACGCCACGATGCCCAGCGCGGCGCCGAGGGAGAGCACGTTGAGCAGCAGCGCCTTCGCCGGGATGACGAGCGACCCGGTGAGCAGGAAGAGCAGGACGACGGTGCCGAGGACGACGAGGCCCACGGCATACGGCGCGCCGCGGTTCATCGACGCCAGGAAGTCGAGCTGCGAGGCGGCCTGCCCGGTCACCCAGGTCTGGAAGGGAGCCCCCGCCTCCCGCACCCGTGTCACCACCTGTTGCGCGTCCTCGGAGGTCGGGCGACCCGTGACGTTGACGGTCACAGCCTGGTATGCCGTGCCAAGCGGGCGCACGGCGACCGAGGACACGCCGGGAAGGGTCTGCAGGCCGCGGGCCCAACCGGTCACGGCGGCCGTGTCGGCGCTGGCCGCCACCACCGTCACGTCGGGGGTCGACAGCGCCGGGTAGTCGGCGGCGAGGCGGTCGAAGAAGACCCGCTGGGGAGCGGTGACCGGGAGCAGCTGCGTGCCGGAGTCGGTCAGTCGCATCGACAGCGCCGGCACGCCGAGGGAGAGCAGCGCGGCGGCCACGACACCGAGCACGGCGACCGGGCGCCGTGGCACGGCGCGGGCGAGCAACGAGAACACCCCCTCGTCGGCCTGGCGGCCGGGCCCCTTGCGGGCCAGCTGCCGGGCGCCCAAGACGGCGAGGGCCGGCACCAGGGTGAGCGCGACGACCATGGCCACGAGCACCACACTCACTCCGGCGAGCCCGATCGCCTTCATGATCTCAGCCTCGAAGACGAGCAGCCCGGAGAGGGCGATCGCGACGGTGAGACCGGAGAAGAGGACGGTGCGCCCCGCCGTCGCGAGGGTGCGCTCCGTGGCGGCCACCACGTCCTCGCGACGCAGCGCCCGGTGGCCGCGTGGCACCGCGAGCTCCTCGCGGAACCGGCTGACCGTGAGCAGGCCGTAGTCGATGGAGAGGCCGAGCCCGAGCAGCGTGACGATGTTGACGACCGTGGCGTCGAGGCGCAGCAAGTGCGAGAAGCCGAAGAGGGACAGCAGCGCCCCGCCGATGGCGACGACCGCCCCGACGATGGGCAGCCCGGCGGCGACAAGGCCGCCGAAGACGAAGATCATCACGACGAACGTCAGGGGCAGGGCGATCCCCTCGCCCCGGACGAGGTCCTTCTCGATGGTGTTGGTCACCGCGGAGATGATCCGCTCGGTGCTGCCGTAGCTGGCCGTGGCGCCCGGCAGCGCACGGACCGCCTCGTCCAGCACCTGCTCTGCTGCGGCGGTGGCCTGCTGCTGCGCCTTCTTGTCGAGGCCGGCCCGGAGCTCGACGACCGTGGCGAACCTGCCCTCGGCCACGGTGCCCCCGGCGAGCAGCGGCGCAGCGGCCGGCCCGGTCAGGCCCCCCGGGGCGAGCAGCGGGGAGCGCACGGCCGCGACCCCCGGGATGGAGGCCACCCGGGCCGTGACGGCGGCAGCGGCGCGGACGGCGGCGGGGTCGCCGAGCGGGGCGCCGTCGACCTGGAGCAACAGGGACTCGCCGGTCGGCTGCAGCGAGCTGAGAATGTCCCGCGCCTGCTGCGACTGACCCGCCACCGTGGGCTCGCCCTGGGTCAGCCGGCTGAAGAGCGACTCACCCGTGACGCCCCCCACCGCCACGGCGAAGGCCGTCACGGCCAGCAGGAGCCAGCCAGCCACCCACGCCACCGGGTGCCGTCCCAGGGTCGCGCCGAGGCGAGCCAGGAGGGTGCGGCGGACCGCGGGGGCGGTG
>CALMNV010000038.1 GCA_937873285.1 uncultured Intrasporangium sp.
TCCGACCCGGCGAGGAACACCTGTCCGACCTGCGACAGACTCACCCACCCGGACCGCCCGAAGAGATCCCGCACGTCGGCGATCGACGGCGCCGGGGCCCGGGTCGTCCAGACGCGCGTGAACCGGCTCCGGAGCCTCCAGGCACATCCCGCCGCGGACACGCCCTGCGTGGCCACCCATCCGAGCGCCAGCGCCATGAGGCTTCCGCCCGCGAGGACGAGCGCCACGGTGGTCGCCGTGCCCGCGACGTAGGCCGCGAGCTGGACCTTCCCGAGGTAGGGCAGGTCCTGCATGCCCTGGAGCGTCGCGTGATAGAGCCGGAGGGGGAAGGCGGCCAGGAACGCCAGCAGGATGACCGCGAGCGGCGACCGCAGCTCGGGCCAGCGTTCGGTCACGAGCCACCACGCCAGCGCCGACACGAGCGCCGCCGGCACGAGCTGCCAGCGGACGACGCTGCGGAACCTCGAGAACGTCGCCCCCACGTCGTCGGCGCCGTCGCGGATCATGCGTCCCGTCGCGTACGCCGTCTCGCGCGGCGCCAGCGCGACGACACCCAGGTCGAGGAGCGCCAGGTACCCGAGCATCTGCGTGGTGATCAGCCAGAGCCCGTACTCGCGCGTGCCGATCCGCGCGAGCAGGAACGGCGTGAGCCAGAGGCCGACGACCGTCGCCAGCCCGAGCGACACGTAGCCGAAGCCGATCCCGCCGAGAAAGCGGTGCGTCCGTGACATCAGTTGCCGGTCGATCCCATCTCGCGGGCGATCACGGGCACGGCCGGCCGGACGGCGCTGGGAGTGCTGCTGGGGCTCGACCACGACTTCCCGGTCACCGTGACGGTCAGCGCCGGTGACGTCGGGGGCCCCTCGGCCGGGCTGATGTTCGCGCTCGGCATCTACGACAAGCTCACCCCGGGGGCGCTGACCGGCAAGCACGACATCGCCGGCACGGGGACGATCGACGAGGCGGGCGCCGTCGGGCCCATCGGCGGCATCCAGCAGAAGCTGGTCGGGGCTCGGGAGAGCGGCGCCGACTCCTTCCTCGCCCCGGCCGGCAACTGCGGCCAGGTGAGGGGCCACGTCCCCGAGGGCCTGCAGGTCTACAAGGTGACGAGCTTCGCTGACGCGCGCGCCGCAGTGCAGGGCATCGCGAGCGGCCGGACGGCCACGCTGGCCCGCTGCTGACCGGCGGCGCTCCGAGTCAGGCGGTCAGCGTGGCCCGCAACGCCTCGACCAGCCCGGGCGCGAGGTCCCTGCCGACGGCGACCGCGTCGTCGGAGTCGTGGTCGCGCTGGCGCAGCAGGCACAGCGACGCACCGGAGCGCAGCACCGCGACGAGCAGGCGCACGTCCTTGCGCCCCGGGTGGGCGGCCAGCGCCTCGACGGCCTCGTCGGGGCGCACCGGCAGGTCGTGCTCGGCGTCGGGCGGCACGACGAGCCGCTCGATGGCGAAGGCGCAGCCGTCCACCGCCTCGGGCCACACGATGCGGCCGAGCAGGGTCTCGAGGGAGGCGGTCGCCGGCAGGCCCTCCTGCTCGATCGCCGACAGGGCCCCCTCGGCGAGGTCGGCCGGCCCGAGCTGCCGGCGCAGGTGCGGCTCCCGGGCGAGCAGGTCGGCCGTCCGCACGAGGGCGAAGAGCCGGGCCGGCTGGTCCCACCCAGCCGCAGCGACGTGGCGCTCCGTGTCGAGCGCGACGATGGCGAGCGGGTCGGTGACGGGCTGCACGTTCACCGGCTCATCGTGCCGTATGCCGCCCGGCGCGGCCGTCGGCGCCCCGGGTTATCGTTGCGGCATACGGCCAGCACCACCGACCAAGGGCGACCACACGTGAGCGACCACGATTTCGGCTCCGGCAAGGGCAGCTTCGGAGACGGAGGGGGCAGCAGCGCTGCCGGAGGTCAGCGCGGCCCGGGGCGGGCCCGCACGACCGCGCCGCGCAGCCCGCTCGTGACGAGCCTCGTCCTCGCGGCCGCGCTGCTCATCGTGGTCTCCATCGCGGCGCAGTTCTGGACCGAGGTCCTGTGGTATCAGTCCGTCAGCTTCGCCGGCGTCTTCACCACCCAGCTGCTGACCAAGCTCGGGCTCGGCGTGGTGGGCGGTGCCCTCACCGCGGTAGTCGTCTGGTCGGGGATCTCCGTCGCCTACCGCACCCGGCCCATCTACGCGCCGTCCCCCGAGACGCAGGCGATGGAGCACTACCGCCAGCTCGTCGAGCCGATGCGTCGCACCGCCACCGTGGCCGCGCCGCTGGCCCTCGGGCTCTTCGCCGGCCTCAGCGCCGCCACGCAGTGGGACACCTTCCTGCTCTGGCTCAACGGCTCGGACTTCGGCACCACCGATCCCGAGTTCGGCCTCGACATCGGCTTCTTCGTCTTCGACCTGCCCTGGGTCAACTTCGTCATCGCCTTCCTCACGATGGTCCTCATCCTCGGCATCGTGGCGGCCGCGTTCACCCACTACCTCTACGGCGGCATCGTGGCGGGCGCGAGGATGCGCTCGACCCAGGCGGCGCGGGTGCACCTGACCGTGCTGCTCGCCGCGCTCGTGCTCGTGCGGGCCGTCGCGTTCTGGATGGACCGCTACAACCTCGCGACGGCGCAGTCGACGCGCATGACCGGCATCCAGTACACCGAGGCCCACGCGGTCATCCCGACGAAGGGCATCCTCGCCGCGGCAGCGGTCATCTGCGCCGTGCTCATCCTCAGCTCGATCTGGACGCGCTCGTGGCGGCTGCCGCTCGTGGCCGTCACCGCGCTCGCCGTCTGCGTCGTGGCGGTCGGCGGCATCTACCCGGCCCTCGTGCAGTCGCTCAAGGTCAAGCCGTCGGAGAAGTCGCTCGAGGTGCCCTACATCCAGCGCAACATCAACGCGACGCGGGCGGCATACGGATTCGACAAGATCATGGTCGAGCGATACGACACCAAGACGACGGCGAGCCCCGGGCAGCTGCGCGGCGACGCGGCCACCGTGCCTGGAATCCGCCTGATCGACCCCAACATCGTGAGCCCGACCTTCAAGCAGCTCGAGGCGTCGAAGGGCTACTACCAGTTCGCCGACGTCCTCGATGTCGACCGCTACAAGCTGAACGGTCAGCTGACCGACACCGTCATCGCCGCCCGCGAGCTCGACCTCAACGGCGTGCCCGAGGGCCAGCGCAACTGGCTCAACGACCACACCGTCTACACGCACGGCTACGGCCTGGTCGCTGCCAAGGGCAACACCCGCGAGGCCGACGGCCGGCCCACGTTCTTCGAGAGCCAGATCGGCAGCACCGGCGCGCTGGGGCCGTACGAGCCGCGCATCTACTTCGGCGAGTCGTCGCCGGAGTACTCCGTCGTCGGAGGCGGGACCAAGAAGGAGTTCGACTACCCCGACCCGGCCGGCACCGGGCAGATCACCTACTCGTATGCCGGCACCGGCGGCGTCCCGCTCAACGCCGCGACTCGGATGGCGTACGCCCTGAAGTACCGTGAGATCAACTTCCTGCTCTCCGATGCGGTGACCACCGGGTCTCGCCTCCTCGACTACCGCACGCCGCGCGAGCGGGTCCAGCGTGTCGCGCCGTGGCTCACGCTCGACGGCAACGCGTATCCCGCCGTCGTGGACGGGCGGATCCTGTGGATCCTCGACGGCTACACGACGACTGCGAACTATCCCTACTCCCAGACCACGACGCTCGACGTCGCCACCGAGGACGCGGTGACGCAGACCCGCGCGTCGGTCCAGGCGGTCAAGGCCGGGCAGGTCAACTACGTGCGCAACTCCGTCAAGGCGACGGTCGACGCCTACGACGGCACGGTGTCGCTCTACCAGTGGGACGAGCAGGACCCGATCCTGCGGGCCTGGATGCAGGTGTTCCCGGGCGCGGTGCAGCCGCTGTCCGCGATCAAGGGCTCGCTCATGGCACACCTGCGCTATCCGGAGGACCTGTTCAAGGTGCAACGGCAGCTGCTCGCGAAGTACCACGACACGTCGGCGGCGTCCTTCTACGGTGGCCAGAACTTCTGGAAGGTGCCGGCGGACCCCACGCAGTCGACACCGCTCGTCCAGCCGCCGTACTACCTCTCGCTCGCGATGCCGGGGCAGTCGCAGCCGGCCTTCTCGCTGACCTCCACCTTCATGCCGACCGGTGACCGCAACGTCCTCTCCGGCTTCCTCGCGGTCGACGGCGACGCGGGGAGCGCGACGGGCAAGAAGGCGGACGGCTACGGGACGATGCGCCTGCTCGAGACGACAGGCGGCACCGTCAACGGCCCGGGCCAGGTCTACAACGACATGCGCACGTCGCCGGTGTCCTCGAAGGATCCGCAGCTGACGCTCACCCTCGCCCAGTTCATCAGCACCACACAGTCCCAGGGTGCCACGGTGACCTTCGGCAACCAGCTGACACTGCCCATCGGTCGTGGGCTGCTCTACGTGCAGCCGATCTACGTGCAGGCCAAGTCGAGCGGCGGCTACCCGCGCCTGTCCGCGGTGGCCGTCGCGTTCGGCGACAAGATCGCGTGGGCGGGCTCGCTCGACGACGCGCTCAACGACCTCTTCGGCGGCTCGTCGGGCGCGCAGGCCGGTGACACGGGCACCGCGACCCCCAATGCGCCCACTCCCGTCCCGCCCGGGTCAGCGCCGACGCCGACGCCGACGCCGACGCCGAGCGGCCGGCCGTCCGCTGGGCCGTCGACCCCTGCCCCGCGCGGGAGCGCAGACGCGGCCGCCCTGAGCAAGGCTCTCGCGGACGCGGAGGCTGCGTATGCCGAGGGGCAGACCGCGCTGAAGGCGGGCAACTTCGCGGCATACGGCGCAGCGCAAGACAAGCTCAAGGACGCGCGGCGCCGGGCGGTCGCCGCCTCTCCGGGAGGCGCGGCCGCGCCGTGACCGGCTCGCGCCCGCCTCGATTTGGAGGGCGTCGCCGAATCCCGTAGCGTAGGGGCATACCGACGCGGGGTGGAGCAGCTCGGTAGCTCGCCGGGCTCATAACCCGGAGGTCGCAGGTTCAAATCCTGCCCCCGCTACTCGTCAGGGCCGTGGATCCAGTGGATCCACGGCCCTGTTTGGTTCGGTGATTTGATCGTGTGGGCAAGAAGTGTCCAAGTACTCGGCCTGATCGCGTGGCGGGAATGCCTCCCGCGCAATCTATGCCCGCCACTGCTCGACGTTGCTCGCTGCGACGGTCTGGCGGGAGCACCTGCTGGGCATGGAGACCAACGCGACCCTGAGTGGCCTGGAGCCGCTGATCGGCATCGAGGAGCTCGCCGAATATCTCGGCGTCCCTATCAAGACGCTCTACAAGTGGCGTCAGGAAGGCACCGGCCCGTGTTCTGTGCGGGTCGGACGGCACGTCCGGTACTTCGTCAGCGACGTGCGCGTCGCCGAGGGCGAGATGTGGGCGAGCTTCGCCTG
>CALMNV010000039.1 GCA_937873285.1 uncultured Intrasporangium sp.
GTCGTCGAGCGGGGCGGCCCCAGCCCGCTCCGGGTCAGCCGTGAAGTTGTAGGTGTGGAAGGTGGTCACCGGACCCGCCGCCTCTCGTGATGTCGTCCACATTGTGCCGTAGTCACGGCAACGGCCTCTCGATGGACCGGGGGCGCAGGGCGAGGCCTCGCACGTGCGCGGCGATCTCGCCGAGGGGCGCAACCCACACGTCGTCGCAGGCGCCGACCTCCGACATGAGACCGGCCAGTGCCGCTGCCCGCGACGGCCGACCGCTGAGGAAGGGGTGGTTCGTCAGCACCCAGCACCCACCCACCTCCCGCAGCGCGAGGAACTCCGCCCGCCACAGCTCGACCGCCTTCGCCGGAGTCTCGATGAGCCCGGACCCGGAGACCTCGGGCAGGAAGCAGTACTGCTCCCAGTCGTCGAGGGCCCACTGGATCGGGATCTCCACGAGCGAGCTCTCACCGACGGCGAGCTCATACGGCGTGTCGGCGTCCATCAGCGAGGAGTCGTAGAGGAACCCGCGCTCGGCGAGCAGCGCGGGGGTGCGCCAGGACAGGTCCCACATGGGGGCGCGGTAGCCGGTCGGTCGGACGCCGGCCACCTCCTCGAGCGCGGCCAGCCCGCGGTCGAGAGCCTCGATCTCCTCGGCCTCCGTGAGGGCCGTCGGCTGCTCGTGCAGGTAGCCGTGGTGGGCGACCTCGTGGCCGCAGTCGACGATCCGGCGCACCACGTCGGGGTAACGGTGGGCGGTGTACCCCGGGACGAAGAACGTCGACCGTATGCCGTGGCGCTCGAGCAGGCCGAGCAGCCGGGGCACGCCGACGAGCGGCCCGTAGGCCTGGTGGCTCATGACGCTCATCCGGTCGGCCCTCGCCGGAGACCCCCAGAGCACCGCCGACTCGGCGTCGACGTCGAAGGTGAAGGCCGCGGCCGCCCGTGCTCCGCCGGGCCAGGTCACCGAGTCCGCCGCGACCCCGGTGACACCGCCGGTGCCGGCGGGGTCACCGGCCCCGCCGCTCATGCCCGCCCCGTCGCTCATGCACGCACCGCGAGCAGGCTGAGAAGGTCGTAGGCGAGGTGGGCGGCCGCGACGGCCGTCACTTCGGCATGGTCGTAGGCAGGCGCGACCTCGACGACGTCCGCGCCGACCAGCCGCAGCCCGGCCATGCCGCGCAGGATCGCGAGCAGCTCGCGGCTCGTCAGCCCTCCCGCCTCGGGCGTGCCGGTCCCGGGGGCGAAGGCCGGGTCGAGGACGTCGATGTCGATGGACACGTGCACCGGCCGGTCGCCGACCGCGGCGCGGATCCGCTCCACCACACCGGGCACGCCGATCACGTCGAGGTCCTTGGCGTGGATGCAGGTGAAGCCGAGCTCGGCGTCGTCGAGCAGGTCGCGCCGGTCGTAGAGCGGTCCGCGGATGCCGACGTGGGCGGAGTGCCCCTTGGCGACGAGGCCCTCCTCGGCGGCTCGCCGGAACGGGGTCCCATGGGTGCAGGGCGCCCCGAAGTAGGTGTCCCAGGTGTCGAGGTGGGCGTCGAAGTGCACGAGCGCGATCGGTCCGTGCGCGGCATACAGCGCCCGCAGCAGCGGCAGGGAGATCGTGTGGTCCCCACCGAGGGCCACCAGGAGCCGGCCGGGGCCGATGAGCTCGGACGCGGCGCCGGAGATCGCGTCGAGGGCCTGGGCGATGTCGAAGGGGTTGGCGTCGACGTCGCCGGCGTCGACGACCTGGGCCACCTCGAACGGGCTGACGTCCTGGGCGGGGTTGTAGGGCCGCAGCAACCGCGACGCCGCCCGGATCGCCGACGGTCCGAACCGCGCGCCCGGCCGGTAGGTCACCCCCGCGTCGAAGGGCACCCCGAGGACCGCGATGTCGAAGTCGGGCACGTCCTCGCGTCGCGGCAGCCGCGCGAAGGTGGGAAGGCCGGCATACCGGGGGGAGCGGGTCCCGTCGACCGGGCCCACCCTCCCCGTGGCGTGGCGCATGTGGTCCTCGCTCATCGGACTCCTCCTCCTTCAGACCCGGCCGCGCGTGGAGCCGCCGTTGACCTGGATGACCTGCCCGACCATGGACCCCAGACGGTGGTCGGCGAGCAGCGCGACGGCCGCCGCGACCTCCTCCGGCGCCCCGATCCGCCCGAGGGGGATGCCGGACGCATACCTCGCGTGGATCTCGGCCAGGCTGACCTCGGCGGCGGCAGCGTCGACGAGCAGCTGCGGGGTGTCGATGACGCCCGGCGCGATGGCGTTGACGACGATCCCCTCGGGTGCCAGCTCGCGCCCCAGCGTCTTGGTCAGCGCGATCAGTCCCGCCTTCGAGGCGGCGTATGCCGTCGCGCCGGGCCAGCCGGTGACCCCCCACTCGCTCGCGATGATGACGATCCGTCCTGCGCCGTGCGCGCGCATGCCCGGCAGGACGGCCTGGATGAGGTGGAAGGTCCCGCCGAGGTTGGTGTCGACGACGCGCCACCAGTCGGTCTCGTCGTCCTGCGTCAACCGGGCCATCGACATGAAGGCATGGTTGGCGACGAGGATGCCCACCGGTCCCACCCGGGCCTCGACGTCGGCCACGAGCCGGGTCACGGCAGCGGGGTCGCTGACGTCGCCCACGGCCGTGACGCCGCCGAGCTCGGCCGCGAGCGAGGTGAGGGCGGTGCTCCCGGTCAGGTCGTTCAGCGCGACGACCGCCCCGTCGGCGGCCAGGCGCCGGGCGTGGGCGACCCCCATGCCGCGACCGGCTCCGGTGACGAGGGCGACGCGGCCCTGCAGGTGGCCGGTCATGTCAGATCACCGCCCCGGAGTTGGGACCGAGGACCTCGCCGACGCAGAAGGTGCCCTCCTCCACGAGCCAGGCCACGCAGCGAGCGACCTCCTCGGGGGAGCCCAGCCGGCGGACCGGCAGGGTCTGCAGGTATGCCGCCGCCCGCCACGGCGAGTCCGGGGCCAGCAACGGGGTGTCGGTCGGGCCGGGAGCGACGGCGTTGACACGCAGGCCGGCAGGCGCAACCTCGGCCGCAAGCGACCGGACGAAGCCGAGAACGGCGCCCTTGGCGGCGGCGTAGTGCGCATCACCGTCCCCGCCTCCGACGGCGAGCTCGCTCGTGATCGCCACGATGGCCCCGGCCCCGCGCTCGAGCATGCCCGGAAGGACGCACTTGCTGAGGGTGCGCAGCCCGCCCAGGTGGACGCGCAGCATCCTGGTCCACTGCTCGACGGTGATCTCGCCGACGGGAGCCATCTCGTAGTGGCCGGCGACGGAGACCGCCGCTGCGACGGGCCCGAGCGCAGCGCCGACCCTGGCCACGGCGGCGGCCACGGCGGCGGCGTCCGTGACGTCGACGACCGCGCTGAGGTCGCAGAGCGGACTGGCCGCGAGGTCCAACCCACCGACCCGCCACCCGCGCGCGGCCAGCTCCGCCGCGACGGCCGCGCCGATGCCGCTCGCGGAGCCGGTGACGACCGCGACCCCGGCTCCGGCCCCGGCCTTGCGGGGAGGGTCCTCGACCGGGGCCGGAGTCGCGGTCGTCACGTGGTGAGACCCAGGTCGGCGGCCTCGTCGGCGGACTCCTCCGCGTCGACGACCGACGTCGCGACGAGCCGGCCGCGCACGCTCACGTAGATCGCGAGGCCGAGCACCCCGAGGACGAGCACCGCCAGCCACACCGACCAGTCGAGGTAACGCTGGTCGGCATACACCGGCCGCGGCCACGCGATGTTGAGGAACTGGACCACCGCCCACGCCGTCGCGACGACCGCGATGACCGGAGTCAGGGCGCCAAGGGTGAACGGCCCGTCCCGCCAGGCGCCGCGGGCTCGCGCGACCAGGAAGCCGACGAGCGGGAAGAGGAAGGCGAGGTAGAAGCCACCGGACGTGAAGTTGACCATGATCGTGTACACGTTCTCCGCGACCCGGCTGAGCAGGAGCAGGGCCATGCCGGTCACCGTCGTGACGAGGATCGCGTTGACGGGAATGCGCTGCCCGGCACTGAGCCGGCTCAGGGCACCGGAGCCGGGGAGCGCCCCGTCGCGGGCGAAGGACCAGATGACGCGCGACGCGGAGGTCTGCAGCGCCAGGAAGCTCGCCACGAAGCCGATGAGGAAGAGGGTCTCGACGGGCTTGGCGATCGACGGGCCGAGCGCGCTCGTCACCGTCTCGTAGACGGGATCGGCGACCTTCCCGGCGGCGACGGCGCCGAGGTCAGGGATCGCCAGGATGATCGCCAGGCTCGAGTACATGACGACCGCGGCGATCAGGACGATGGACGAGATGACTGCCTTGGGCAGGTTGGTCCGGGGCTCGTGGACCTCCTCGGCGATCGCGCCGGCGCTCTCGAAGCCGACGAAGGACCAGCCCACGAACATCACGGCGACCAGGAAGGGCCCGGAGATCGCGAGGTAGCCGCCGGCCCCGCCACCGCCCTCGGTGAGCACGGACAGCGGGTTGACGCGGTGGGCGAGGAGCAGCCAGGTGCCGAGCCCCAGGGAGCCGACCACCTCCGCGATGATGCTGGTGGTCATGAAGATCTTCAGGGCTCGGCGTCCGACGAGGTTGAGGCCGGTCGCCAGCACGAGGATTCCCGCAGCGATCAGGGCTCGCAGGGCGCCGGTGGGCGCCTCGACGCCGGCGATGTTGGCGACGAACCCCGCAGCGCCGAGCCCCACCGCGACCATGGCGATGACCAGCGTCCACATGTAGGTCCAGCCGGCGAACCAGCCGTACCCGTTGCTGACGAGCCGGCGCGACCACTGGTAGATGGACCCCTCGATGGGCCAGCGCGAGACAAGCACGGCGAAGACGAAGGCGACGAGCAGCTGGCCGCCGAAGACCACGAGGAAGGCCCACCAGAAGCTGGGACCGGCCGCGCCGATGGCGAGCCCGAAGATCCCGTACAGCGCGACGATCGGGGAGATGAAGGCGAAGGCGAAGGCGAAGGACGACCACAGCGAGAACTCACGCCTGAGCACGTGCTGGGCCTCGACGGTCTGGGACATGGAACACCTCCGGTGCGGGGCGACGTTGCCCACAGCGCCCACGGTGATGTGCCGCGGGAGTCTTGGCAAGCGATCAGACGGCACGCGGTGCGAAGTCACCGCCGCGCGGTCCCGCGGTTGTGCAAGCCTCCATCGTGGCGCCCCCGCCGGCACTACATTCGCTCCATGCTCGAAGGCGGGTCTTCCTGCACAGTGGCTGACCTGCTTGCGGAGCCCGGCCTCGGTCTGGCTCTCGTGACGCCCGCCGTCGACCTCAGGCGGCAGGTCCGGTGGGTGCAGACGACCGAGCTCGTCGACCCCTCGCCCTACCTTCGCCCGGACGAGCTGGTCTGCACCGTGGGCACCTCGCTGCACACGGATCGAGCGGTCCGGGACTTCGTCGCCGCGGTCGCGGGCCGCGCCGCCGCGCTGTGCTTCGGTCTGGGCGACGTGCACGAAGCCCTGCCCGGCAGCCTCGCCGAGGCGTGCCGGCTTGCGGGGCTGCCGTTGCTCACGCTGCCCTACGGCGTGGCCTTCCTCGCGGTCGCGGACGTCGTCGAGAGGTTGCGCGGGCAGGCTTCCGAGGCGCAGTCGCTCGGGCGGCTCATCGACCTCGTCCAGACAGGCCTGGCGCGACCGGAGTCCCTGCACGACGCTCTCACCGCACGCGGGCTCGACCCCAGCCGGCTCGTGGTGGCCGCCTGGCCGCCGGGGTCGGCAGCGCTCCTGACCGGGCCGCTCGTCGGTGGCGTGGCAGCCGAGACGGTCGAGCGGACTGTGACGATCTCGGCGTCCGTGGGAGCGGTCCTCGGGATCGCCCGCTCCGCCGGGCTGCGCTGTGGATATGCCGACCCGGCGCCGCTGGCCGAGCTCGGCTCGGCGCTCGCCACGGCCGATCTGGCCCTCGCGGCCGCGGCGACCGGTGGAGCGCCGTGCGGCCCCGACGACGTCGCGTCCTTCGCGCTCCTGCTGGAGTCGGTCCCCCGCGAAAGGCTGCGGCCCTTCCTCGCCCGGGTGATCGAGCCACTGGTCGTGGCAGGCGCCCACGCATCCCCCACCTACCTCGACACCCTGCGCTGCTTCCTCGAGCACGACCTGTCGGTGGGCCGGACGGCCAAGGCCCAGTTCCTCCACCCGAACACGGTGCGGCATCGGCTCGCGCTCATCAAGGAGGTGACGGGTAGGGACCCGTTCGTGACCGGGGACCTGCTCGCGCTGGCCGTCGCGGTGCACGCTCACGACCGGGAGCGGCGTCGGTGACCCCCGTGGAGCGTTGTGGCCCGCCTGAGGGCCACAACCCTCCACAGGCCCGCGTCTGACGCGGCGTCCGCCTGATGTGCCCCACCGCCGGCACCTTTGGGGGGGTGGGGGGGTTGGACGGGAATCGCTGCCCCCGGGCCACGGTTCCCGTCCAACGGGCCCCTCCCCAGAGTCCCGAGCCCTAGGTTAGGAGGGGCACCGCCGGAGACGGCCGGTGTTGCGGGGGTAGTTCGGGTGCGCAACTCGAACGAAAAGGACATCGGGTCCCGTCGGCCGCGGGGGAGCGGCGGACGGGGCGGGGGAGGCGGCGCGGTGCTCGACGAGGAGATCCACTGGGTGCTTCGCAACGCCCGCATGCACGCGGCCGACCCCCGGCTGCGGTCGGCCACCGGGTTCGCGGCGGGCGGCGGCGTCGCGCCAGCCGTCCACCGCTCCCAGATCGGCCGGTGGGAGACCGGAAAGGCCGAGGTCAACCACGGGCTGGTCCGCCGCTACGAGGTCGTCCTCGGCCTGCCGGAGGGGCAGCTGCTGTGCGCGATCGACTACCTCAGCCGCGACCGAGCCCCGGTCCGGTCCACTGCCACGCTCCATCCCAAGGAGCCGCCCGAGCTCGGTTACGTGCAGCTCCTGCTCGAGCGGGCCCTCAGCACCCACCCCATGCGCGGGGTGCACTGGGACCACCTCTCCAGTGCGCTGGGCAGCCTGCCCGACGCCCTCATCCGCGAGCGCGACTGGGAGCGCCTGCTGCGCCGCTGTACCCAGGAGATGGCGGTGAGCGTCGGGCTCGAGTTCGGCCTGCGGGACGAGGCGGCCGCGCGTCTCGCCGGACATCCGCGCAGCGGACCGCTCGTGGCGGCGGCGGCGCGTGCCACGCTGCAGGACCCCAGCGCGCAGATCTACAGCGACGCCGTCGGACTCCTCCAGTATTCCGACCACCCCGCCGCCGCCGCCGTGCTGTTCGAGCAGCTGGCCCATCCGACGAACTCCGATGCCCTCAGTGCCGCGCTCTTCTGCCTCACGACGGTCATCCGCAGCGGGCGTGCCGGCCCGGAGGCGCAACGGAAGGTGGCCCACCTCGCGCTCTCCCACCTGCGTGAGCGAGGCCACCCCTTCCGCGTGCACCGAGCCGCCGCGCACCTGCTGCGCGCACTGAGGCTGCCGGGCGTCGCACGCATCGCGACCGGCCTGACCGCCGAGGACCACAGGTATGCCGTCTCCATCCTGCTGGAGGAGCGGGCCACCGCGGGCGAAGCCCTGCGCGCCACGCAAGCCCGCGTCCGCTCGTCGCTGACCGAGGCGTTCGGCTCCGCGGACGGACAGGAGCCCGTGCTCCGCCGGCTGGTCACCACCGCGACCGCCACCACCGACGACGAGTCGCGCAGCAACGCGCTCGCGGTCCTCATGCTCTCCCCGCAGGGACGGGTGCTCGGCTCGACATATGCCGCCGAGCTGGAGGCGGCGCTGCAGCGAGGTGACCACGTGGCCGCCCACGAGTCCCTCTCGGTGCTGACGTGGGTGACGCAGCCGGAAGACCTCGACCTGCTCGTCGGGCTGCTGCTCGACCCTGGCACGCCGGCGCAGATCGTCATGGAGGCGGCCATCGCCGCAGGCAACTGCCGCGAGCAGCGCTCAGCGGCCGCCGGCGCTCGGGAACAGCTCGTCTTCACGGCCGCCGTCGCCGGCGTGCGGGCCGCGCCCGCTGCGCGCGACGACACTGCGTCGAGTGAGCCGCTGCGGCAGCGGCTGCGCGGGCTGGTCTACTTCCTCGGCATGCGCGGGCGCCTCGACCTCGTCGCCGCGCTCGGATCCGCGGTGGACGCCGCGGGCTCCCACGGCCAGGTGTGCCGGGGGGTCGTCGACTGGTGGCTGCGGCTGCCACCGGAGGTGCGGGCACTTCTCGAGGAGGACTCCGCGGAGCTGTGAGAATTTCCGGATCGGTGCCGGACGGCATACCAGGGCAGGTATAGTCGCAGCAGCGAAGGGCTGGGCCCGCACGAACCGCGCCCAGCCCTTCTGCTTGTGCCGGCTCGCCTGTGTCCCCCTGTCCCGGCGAGCCGGCGCAAGCACGAAGGGGCCCGGTGGTCGATGACCACCGGGCCCCTTCGTCTGTGTCGGCTTCCCCGTCCCGTCGGTATGCCGCGCGGCGGGCGGGTCACGCCGTCACGCCTCTCCGCGGTCCTTGCCCCGAGCGGCGTCGAGCGGTGCATCCTTCGTCAGGGGCGTCGCGTCGGCCTGCTCGTCGGCGTTGAGCCCGTTGTCGAGGCCGAGCCCGTCCACCGCGTCGGATCCCGGCATGCCCTCGACCGCTGTCACCTCACCGGTGTCGACGGCTGGGGCGGCGAACGCCGCGTCCAGCGACGTCTCGGTCGTCGTGGCCGGGTCGCCGACGCCGCGGTCCTTCGGCTGCGCGGCGGCCTGGCCCTTGGCGACGACCCCGGCGGCGGCCTCCTTGGCCGTCTCGGCCAGGCCGGCGCCCCGCTCGGCGGCCTTGCTGGCAGCCTCGGCGACCGCCTCCTTGGCGTGCCCGACCTTCTCAGCGGCCCTGGCCGTGAGCGAGGGCTGCACGGCCGAGTCGGTGAGCGGCGTCGCCCACGGGTCGTCGGCGCGCTGCTGCTTCTGGCGGAAGGCCGCGAAGGCGGCGACGAGCGCCGTGACGAGGCCCAGACCCAGCAGCCAGCGGCTCCGGCCCGGGCCGCCGCGGCGGACCGGAGTGGCCACGGCCTCGCCACGCAGGACGAGCAGGGCGTCGCGAGCGCGGGTGTTGCCGAGCTGAGCCGTCTCCAGGGCCTGCTCGACGGCCGGCGTGGCGACCTCGCGCGCGTGCTCCCCGGCGTGCGCCAGCGAGGCGGCCGCGGTGGCGAGAGCGGCTCCCACCTTGGGCTTGACCGCATGCGACAGGCTGGCCTGGTATGCCTCGACCCGGGGGCGGCTGCGCTCGACGACGTCATGCACCACGGGCGAGGCCGCGGTCCGCGCAGCGGCAAGGCGCAGCTTGGCGCGCTCGGTCGCCTCGTGGATCGTGGGGCCGGCAGCCTCGCGGGCGGCGGCCAGGCGCACGCGGGCCGCCTCGGCCGCGGCTGCTGCTGCGGCCGCCTGGTCTCGAAGCAGCACGAGGCGCTCGTGGGTGCTGACGGTCGTTGCGTCCCCTGTGGCGTCGTCCACTGCGGCGTCGGCCTCGGTGGCGGCTGCCTCCAGGTCGGCGGCGGCCGCCTCTAGCTGACCGGTGCGGGTCCGGGTGCGGAACATGAAGTCCTCCTTGGTTCCTCGGTGTCCTACCCATCCTGCCAAGGACGGACACCCCCCGCACAAGGGCCGCCGCCTGCGTGGGCGCCGGGCAGGCATCGGTGGGCTGGACGGCATACGTGCAAGGATTGGCGCATGAAGGCAACGCTGCACACCAACCACGGGGACATCGCCGTCGAGCTCTTCCCCCATCACGCGCCGAAGACGGTGGACAACTTCGTCGGTCTCGCGCGAGGCGACAAGGACTATCGGGACGACGCCGGCCGCACCAGCCCGACGCCGTTCTACGACGGGCTCGTCTTCCACCGCGTCATCCCCGGCTTCATGATCCAGGGCGGCTGCCCGATCGGCCAGGGCACCGGGGGGCCGGGCTACACCTTCGACGACGAGATCAGCCCGGACAAGGACTTCACCAAGCCCTACGTCCTCGCCATGGCCAACGCGGGGAAGCGGGCCGGCAAGGGCACCAACGGCTCACAGTTCTTCATCACCGTCGCACCCACTCCCTGGCTGCAGGGCAAGCACACCATCTTCGGTGAGGTGGCCGACCCGGCGTCGCGCGAGGTGGTCGACAAGATCGCCGCCGTCCGCACGGGCGGCCAGGACAGGCCGCGCGAGGACGTCGTGGTCACCTCGGTCACCGTCGAGGACTAGTCCCGGCACCGGGCCGTCCTGCCGCGCCCATCCATCCATCTCCCCCAACCCACCTCTCCCACCGACCGAGAAGGCAGGCGAGCGTGTCCGAGGACGTCACCGGTGGCCAGACCCCCCACCCCTCGGAGGCGGGGGGCTCGCCCGTCGGGGCATCGGTGTGTCCGCGGCACCCGGACCGGGAGGCCTACGTGCGGTGCCAGCGCTGCGGGCGCCCGACGTGCCCGGAGTGCCAGCGGCCGGCCGCAGTCGGCATCCAGTGCGTCGACTGCGTCCGTGAGGCGGCCCGGGCGGCCGCGACGACGCGGACGGTGTTCGGCGGCCGGGCCACCGACGGGCGGCCGCTCGTGACCTACACCATCATCGGCCTCAGCGTGCTCGTCTATCTCGGACAGCTCGCCTCCAGCACGGTGACGAGCCGCTTCGCCTTCGCGCCCTACCTCGGGTGGACCCAGCCGTGGCGCTTCGTCACCGCCGTCTTCCTGCACTCGCCGCAGACCATGCTCCACATCGCCATCAACATGTTCGCGCTGTGGACCCTGGGTCAGTATCTCGAGCCGCTGCTGGGGCGGGCCCGGTTCGCAGCGATCTACCTCATCAGCGGCATCGGAGGTCAGGTGGGGGTCACGCTGCTGGCCGGCGTGCCCACCCTCGAGGGCCTGCGCTCCGGTCAGGACGCCGCTTGGCTCACCGGGGTGGTCGGCGCCTCGGGGGCGATCTTCGGTGTCTTCGCTGCGCTGCTCCTGCTCAACCGGCACCTGGGTCGGTCATCGGCCGCGCTCTACGCGACGCTGGCGATCAACGCAGCCTTCGGCTTCCTCTATCCCGGCATCTCGTGGCAGGCGCACCTCGGCGGCTTCGTCACCGGCCTCGCCTGTGCCGGCGGGGTCCTCCTGGCGCGCGCGCGCCGCAAGCCCCAGCTCGTCTGGGCGGCGCTGGGCGCAGTGCTCCTGCTCCTCGTCGGCGTCGCGGTTGCCCGCTACCTCATGGTCGACCCGCTCATCCGGGAGCTCGGCGCCTTCGCGGCTGGCTGAGCAGAGCGCCAGCCGCCGCACGAAAGTGGCCACTCGACCAGGAGCGGGGCAGGCAGCGGGGGCACCGACGTGGGGGTGGCTCCCATGGCGGGGGGTGGCTCCCATGACGAGGGGTGGCTCCCATGACGGGGGATGCCTCCCGTCGACGTGCGGATGGCTCTTGCCGCTGAGGTGTGTCGCGCCGGGCGGTGCACCCGAAGGCAGCGGCGCTCGCGGTCGTCCACAGTGTGGAGAAAGCCTGTGGATGTACTTACACCGGTGTCATTCGCGCTTTCTGCAACGATGTGGACCGGCCGGTGGACGGCGCTCAGCGCCACCGCATCGTCATGACGAAGCCACTCATCAGGAGCAGGAAGCCGACCCCGAGGTTCCACACGCCGATCGAGCCGATCGGATACTTGTACTCGCTGACGTAGTAGACGACGATCCACAGCATGCCGGCGACGAGCAGCGCGACGAACGCCGGCGCCCACCAGGCGGGGTTGGGCTCGCGCCCCGTGCCGCTGCGCGCAGGGCTGTATGCCGCGGACGGCTGGTCGCGGCCACTCGACTCGGACACCGGGGGCTCCTTGGGTGAGAATGGATCGTGCCCAGCGTAGTTCAGAGCCGCCGTGTTCCCCGCCCGGTCGCGCCATGGTGACCCGGCCGCGGCCCCGGACCGGCCGAAGGCGCGGCGGGTGGGCGCTGCTCGTCCCG
>CALMNV010000040.1 GCA_937873285.1 uncultured Intrasporangium sp.
TTCCCATTCCGGCGCCTCCCTCAGATCGGAACAGCGTCGACACGGGGAAGCGAGCAGATCTCCTTGGTCGCCGTATCACTCAAAATGAACCTGTGCAACGGTGGGTTTAGCGGACATTTCGGGCTACTCTGCGGCCGTGTCGCTACGCATCTCCGTCATCGGGACGGGCTATCTCGGGGTCGTGCACGCCGCCTCGATGGCGGATCTCGGGCATGCCGTCGTCGCGGTCGACCGAGACCAGCACAAGGTCGACTCGCTCGCCCGAGGTCTGCCGGGGATGTACGAGCCGGGCCTCGAGTCGTTGCTGGCTCGCGTGCTGCCCACCGGTCGGCTGCGCTTCACGACCGACTACGCGCAGACTGCGGACGCCGACGTGCACTTCATCTGCGTCGGCACGCCGCAGCGCCAGGGTGAGACCGCCGCAGACACGAGGTTCGTCTTCGAGGCCGGCGCCTCCCTCGCGCCCCACCTGAGGCCCACGGCCCTCGTCGTCGGCAAGTCGACCGTGCCCGTCGGCACCGCTGCACGGCTGCGTGAGTGGCTCGCGAGCCACGTGGAGGCACGCTTCCCGGTGCGGCTCGCCTGGAATCCCGAGTTCCTGCGGGAGGGCTTCGCCATCGCCGACACGCTGGCCCCCAACCGCCTGGTCTACGGGGTGGAGGGGTCAAGCGCGGACCAGGACGTGGCCCTGCTCGATGCGGTCTACTCCCAGGCGCTCGCCAGCGGCACTCCGCGCGTCGTCACGGACTACCCGACCGCCGAGCTCGTCAAGGTGGCCTCCAACGCCTTCCTTGCCACCAAGATCTCCTTCATCAACGCCATGGCGGAGGTCTGCGAGGCCACCGGTGCCGACGTCGTGCAGCTGGCCGAGGCGATGGGGCATGACGACCGGATCGGCGGCCGCTTCCTCAACGCGGGTCTGGGCTTCGGTGGTGGCTGCCTGCCGAAGGACGTCCGAGGCTTCGCGGCCCGCGCCGGCGAGCTGGGCGCCGAGCACGCAGCGACCCTGCTCGGCGTCATCGACGCGATCAACGGCGCCTGCCGCCCGCGCGTCGTCGAGCTCGCGCGTCAGGTGTGCGGCGGCTCGCTCCAGGGCACTCGGGTGGGGGTGCTCGGCGCGGCCTTCAAGCCTGACAGCGACGACATCCGAGACTCGCCGGCGCTCGAGGTCGCGGCCGCGGTCGCCCGAGAGGGAGCGTCGGTCACCGTCTTCGATCCGAAGGCTCGGCAGGCGGCCGCGCGCGCCTACCCGGACCTGGACTACGCCGAGACGCTCGAGGGCGCCTGCGAGGGCGCCGACTTGGTGCTGCACCTGACGGAGTGGAAGGAGTTCCGCGCCATCGACCCGGCCGAGCTGGCCCGGGTGGTCGCGCGCACCCGCATCATCGACGCGCGCAACTGTCTCGACCCGCGCCGGTGGCGCGGCGCCGGCTGGGACTACCGCGCCCTCGGCAGGCCCGGCTCCTGACCTCATCCGGCCCGCGCCACCCGCCTCACGCCGCCGGAGACCACCGCGTGCTCGTCGCCCAGGCCTGCGCCCGCGAGAAGGCTCCCGCCAGCCAAGGTTCGTGCGCCGCGGCGCCCCCACTCGTGCGAGGGTCCGACTCGAGCAGGCGGCGCTCCGCCGCGGCATACGCCCGCAGCTCCTTGGGGCATGCCCGCAGCCAGTCCCGCAGGAGCAGTGCGAAGTGCCAGCCCGGGGAGCCCACCTGCCGCACGTGGACGTGGACGACGTTGCCCGGGTCGCACGAGCCGTAGCAGCGCTTTCGCCACCCGGCAGGGCTCGCGCCGGCCGGAAGCGGCGTGTCCTGGTCGTCGCCCGGCACGAGGACGTAGCCGGCGGTCCGCATCGCATCGCGCACGGCGGGGTCGTCGGCCGTCTCGAGCGTCGCGAGGCCGACCTGCACGTCGACGACGTCCCTGGCGGGCAGGCCCGGCACCGACGTCGACCCGACGTGCTCGACCTGGGCGCGGGCACCCGCGGCAGTCAGCGCCGCCCCGATCCGGGCCGTCGCGCGCAGGCCCCGCTCGGCCCAGTCCGCACGCGGCTCGACCACCGCTTCGAGATTCGGAGGGACCGCCCGTATGCCGCCCACGACGTTCGCGTTGAACGGCGCGATCCGCTCCTGCCAGAGCGCGTCGGCACTCTGCGCGAGGCTGCTCTCGGTGCCGTCGTTCTCGAGCCAGACGTCGGCCGCCGCTCGCCGGTCGGCGTCGGTCGCCTGGGTGGCCATGCGGGCCCGCACGTCCGCCTCGCGCAGCCCCCGCTGCTCGACGAGGCGCCGCACCCTCACCTCGGGGTCGGCTCCGACGACGACGGCCAGGTGTTCGTGCACCCAGAGTCCGCGCTCGACGAGCAGCGGCATGTCGAAGACCGAGACCACGCCGGGCGGCACGGCCGCGCGCAGCGCGAGCACCCGCTCGGCGATGGCGGGGCCGGTGATCGCCTCGAGGTCGCGCAGGGCGGTGGGGTCGGCAAAGACTAC
>CALMNV010000041.1 GCA_937873285.1 uncultured Intrasporangium sp.
CCCGCCCTCGGGGGCCCCCCGGGGGGCGGGGCGGGGGGAGGCGGGCAGGAGGGTCTGCGCGGCGGGCACCAGGCCCTCCAGCAGCCCGGCGCCTGCGGCAGCCCGCGCACCGAGCTGCCGCGCCAGCTCGGCGGGGTCGCCCACCAGGAGCTCGAGGTAGTGGAAGCCGCGCCCGGCGAGGTCCTGCAGCGTCGCGTTGACCTCGCCCAGGCGGTCGTTGGCCTCGTCGGCGAGGTCGACGGAGGCGAGCAGCTGCCCCAGCGTGCCGTCGAGGGACCAGTCGGTGAACAGCTCGGCGAGCCGCACCGGCACGAGGATGAGGTCGGCGACGAGGTTCTGGGAGTCGACGCGCGGCATCGTGATCCGCAGGTCGGTGAAGCCGGTGAGGCCGAGCGGGCCGGCGACGGGCGGCACGTCGACGAGGTAGTCGAACGTGATGCCGAAGTCGACGGAGAAGCGGGGGTCGCCCCACGAGCCGAACACCGTGGGCGTCGTCGTCGTCGCGATGATCGTGTTGCGGCCGGTCACGACGTGCACCGTCAGGTCGCCGGCGTCGGTGCGCTGCACCGTCATCCGGCTCTCGGGAGAGACCGATACGTCGATGTCGTAGAGGCTGAACCCGGGGGCGAGCAGGTCGGCGCGGCCGAGGCGCTGGCGCATCAGCTCCGGAAGCCTGGCGCGGAGCCGCTCCCACGCCCGTTCGCTCATCCCCCGCAGCAGGTCGGGGAAGGCGCCGGAGCCCGGCGAGGCGGCGCCCTGCTCGTCGAAGCCGAGAACGGCGAGATCGCCGCCGACCGGGATGTCGATGCCGCGAAGCGTCATGGTGCACTCCTGCGAGGTCCCCCCGAGGGGATGGGTGGGGGGGCCACCCGCCACCCCTCAGCGTGGCACCGCCGGCCCCGCGCGTCCACGCCTTCCTGTCACGCCCATGGGCAGCTAACCCGGTCCCAGCGGGGCGCGTCCGCACACCCCCACCCCGTCGAGTGGCCAGTTCCGCACACCGCTCCTGCACCGAAATGGCCACTCGACGAGGCGGGGAGGCGGGCGGGCGGGCACGCACATGCCCCACCCCTGGGCGTGGCACCGGCTGCCCCACGCGGTCACGGCTCCCCGGCGCCCGGAGAGCAGCGCCGCGGCGGGGCTCAGAGCGGCCCGATCCGCCCCTGCGCCGCCGCCAGTGCGATGTCGGTGCGGTGCTGCGCGCCGTGCAGCTCGATGCGACCCACCGCCTCGTATGCCGCCAGCCTGGCCGAGGTCAGGTCGGTGCCGACCGCGACGACGTCGAGCACCCGCCCGCCCGCGGAGACGAGGGTGCCGTCGGCACCAACAGCGGTGCCGGCGTGGAGCACGACGACGCCCTCGACGTCGCCCGCCTCCACGACGCCCCCGATGGCGTCGCCGGTGACCGGCGCCGCGGGATAGCCGGCCGAGGCGACGACGACCACGACAGCCTGGTCCGCGGACCAGCGCAGCGGTGCGACGTCGGCGAGCCCGCCAGTGGCCGTCGCGTGCAGCAGCTGGCCGAGCGGTGTCTCCAGCCGGGCCAGGACCGCCTGCCCGTCCGGGTCGCCGAGCCGGGCGTTGAACTCCACCACCCGCGGCCCCCGGGCGGTCAGGGCGAGGCCGACGTAGAGGATGCCGACGAAGGGTATGCCGCGCCGGCGCAGCTCGTCGACGGTGGGCTGGGCCACCCGCGTGACGACGTCGTCGACGAGACCGGCCGGGGCCCAGTCGAGCGGCGAGTAGGCCCCCATCCCCCCGGTGTTCGGGCCGGCGTCGCCGTCGGCCAGGCGCTTGAAGTCCTGCGCCGGCTGCAGCGGCGCCACCGTGCGCCCGTCGGAGAGGCAGAAGAGCGACACCTCCGGACCGTCGAGGAACTCCTCGACGACGACCCGCCCGCCCGCTTTGCCCAAGCAGACCCGGGCGTGCTCGACGGCCTCGGCCCGCGAGTCGGTGACGACGACACCCTTGCCGGCTGCCAGGCCGTCCTCCTTGACGACGTGCGGGGCCCCGAGGGCGTCGAGCGCGGCCTCGACCTGAGAGAGCGTCGAACACACGTGCGCGAAGGCGGTCGGCACGCCAGCGGCAGCCATCACCTCCTTGGCGAACGCCTTGCTGCCCTCGATGGCGGCCGCGGCCGCGGAGGGGCCGCACACCGCGAGGCCGGCGGCACGGCATACGTCGGCGACCCCGGCGACGAGGGGCGCCTCCGGCCCCACGATGACGAGGTCCACGCCGTGCTGCAGTGCGAGCGCGACGACCGCGTCGCCGTCGAGGAGGTCGCGCGGCAGGCACCGGGCGCTGGCGTCGATCCCCTGGTTGCCGGGCAGCGCGAGCGCCGCCTCGACCGCCGGGTCGGCTGC
>CALMNV010000042.1 GCA_937873285.1 uncultured Intrasporangium sp.
ATCGCAATATCGCCCATGATTCCTCGCTGTGACCTAGAGGTAACCGCGTTACCTATGGGATACTTCGGATGCCGGTTGTCATGGCATCAAACCACGTCAGCAAAAGTCTTTTCCAAACGACGGAAGTAAAATATGCCGCTTACCAAAATCGCCAGGGCAGCCAGAAAAGGAACAACAACCATTGGCCCTGGCGCCGTCTCCGCACCGAGCAGGGCCTGGTCGGCCGCGAGGTCGGCGTAGAAGCCCTCGTCGAGCAGGTCCCCGACGACCGCCCGCAGCTGCGCTGGCGTCTTGACGCAGTGGGCGCGCTGCCACTGCGCGCTGGCCCAGTCCGCAGCGGTGACGTGCGACCAGCCGGGAAACCGGGTCCAGTCCGGCTCCACCAGCTCGCGCTGTGAGTAGGCGTACGGCTGCTCAACCGCGCTCATGCAGCGAGGATATCCCGAAGAATCGGCTGTCATATGGCTAGACTGATGGAAAACCTGCGGCAACAAGCGGCTATGACAGGAGGGTCCTCGATGACGAGGCGCGCGACCGGCTCCCCGCTCGGGATGCACCGGGTGCTCGACCCGGCCGGAGCGGCCCCCCCGCCCCTGCCCCAGGCCGCACGACGACTCGACACCTGCGCGCAGCTGTGGCCCGACGAGGTGCGCATCAACGTGGAGCTGCTCAACGTCGACGCGGCCTCCTACCGTCAGCTTGCCGACAAGCACACCTCGAGCGGGCTGCTCGACGCGCAGGCACTGCGAGCCGAGGTGCTCCACATCATCGCCGACCGCGGCAAGCTGCAGAACCCGGTCACCGGCTCCGGCGGGATGCTCATCGGCACGGTGGCCGAGGTCGGCCCGGCGAGCCCGCTCGGCCTTGCGGTCGGCGACCGCGTCGCCACGCTCGTCTCGCTGTCCCTGACGCCCCTCGAGGTCACCGACGGCCTGGCCCGGTGGGACGGCCGCTCGGAGCAGGTGCCGGCGACCGGCCACGCCATCCTCTTCGGGCGCACCGTCGCCGCCCGGCTGCCCGACGACCTCGACCCGCGCCTGGCCCTGCTGGTGCTCGACGTCTGCGGCGCGCCGGCGCTCGTCGACCGGGTGGTGCGCGAGTATGCCGCCGCCGACTCGCCGCCGACCGTGCTCGTGCTCGGGGGGGCCGGCAAGTCCGGCTCGCTCTCGCTCGCCGCGGCCCGCCGGGCGGGGGCCGGTCGGGTCCTGGCGGTCGTGCCGAACGCCGCAGAGCAGGCCCGGCTGGCGCCGACCGGGCTCGCCGACGAGGTGCTCCTCGCCGACGCCCGCTCCGCCCAGGGCCTGAGCGAGGCGGTCGCCGCGGCCGGCGGTCCCGCGGACGTCACCGTCGTGTGCGTCGAGGTGCCCGGATGCGAGCAGCCGGCGATCCTGTCCACGGCCCCGGGCGGCACGATCGTCTTCTTCAGCATGGCCACGAGCTTCGCCGCCGCCGCCCTCGGCGCCGAGGGGCTCGCCGCAGACGTGCGGATGCTCATCGGCAACGGCTACGTGCCGGGACACGCCGCCTACGCGCTGGACCTCGTCCGCAGCCAGCCGGCGGTCCGCGCCCTGTTGGAGGCGCGGCTCGCCGCCGACGCCGGGGCGCTCCCGTGACCACCGCCGTGCCGCTTCTCGACCTCGACCCCGCGCTGGTCGCCCGGGCGCGCTCGCTGGCCGCGCAGGCGGCCGCGCCCGTCGTGGAGCTGGCCCGGCGGCATACGACCGTGTCGGTGGAGCGGGCCACCCTGCGGCTCGCTGGGCTGCACGGTGCCGACGCCGACGGGCGGCCCTGGGTCAACTCCCTCGTGGACGCCCTGCGCGCCACCGTCGGGCTCGAGCACGGAGTGACCACTCCGGTCTACGACGCGGTGCTGCGCGGTGAGGCGCCCGACCTGCCCACCCTGGCCGAGAAGGCCGCGGCCGGGTCGGTGCGCTTCCGTATGCCGCCGGGTCGGGAGGCGGCGG
>CALMNV010000043.1 GCA_937873285.1 uncultured Intrasporangium sp.
TGGGGCAAAAGGGAGCTGGGCAGGCGGCCGGCGACGACGGGTAGGAACTTGGTCGAGAGGAAGAAGAACATCACGTCGGTCCACTTGCGCACCGGCCGGATGGACAGGGCGAAGGCGGCCGGAAAGGCCAGCAGGATGACGAGCAGCGTGGACACGACGCTCGCCGTGGCCGAGTTGATGAGCGGGGGCCAGGGGTTGGAGTCGAGGAAGGCCTGGTAGCCCTCGGTGCTGAGCGGTGCGAAGAGCGACGGAGGGTTGGTCGCCGCATCCACCTCGCGGTGGAAGGAGGTGAGCACCATCCACAGCACCGGGGCGAGGAACAGCAGCCCGACGATCCAGGCGAGGAGTCCGAGCAGCGGGCCTGCCTGGCGGCGCGGAGGGCGGCGGGCTGCGCGGGGGAAGGGGGCCGTGGTGGTGCTCATCGCGTCTGCTCCTTGAAGAGGCTGAAGACCGTCCGGAGTGCGAAGGTGGCCACCAGGATGGTCCCGACCACGACGATGACGCCTGCGGCCGACGCCAGGCCGTAGTCCTGGGCCGTGTAGAAGGTCTGGTAGATGTAGTAGGGCAGGTTGGCCGTGCCGAGGCCGCCAGACGTGATGGTGAAGACCGCGTCGAAGTTCTGCACGACGTAGATCGAGCCGAGCAGACCCGCGAGCTCCAGATAGGGGCGCAGGTGCGGAAGGGTCATGTGCGTGAAGATCTGGCCCGCGTTGGCGCCGTCCATGCGGGCAGCCTCCACCACGTCGAGCGGGCGGCTCTGCAGGCCGGCGAGCAGGATCAGCATCATGAACGGCGTCCACTGCCAGACGAGGGCGAAGACGATCGAGAGCACTGGATATCTGCCGATCCAGTCCACCTGCGGCGCGTTGGCCCCGAGGACAGCCCGAAGGATGCCGTTGAACAACCCGTAGTTGGGGTTGTAGAGGGCGTGCTTCCACAGCAGGGCCGCAGCGACCGGCACGATGAGGAACGGCGTGATCATCATGGTGCGCACGATGCCGCGGCCCAGGAACTTGCGGTCGAGCAACAGTGCGATGCCGAGGCCGAGCAGGAGCGAGATGGCGACCACGGAGACGGTCAGCACGATCGTCATCCAGATCGCGCTTCGGGCGTCCGGGTCCGAGAGCACCGTGACGAAGTTGCCGATCCCGGCGAACCCGCGCCGGTCGGGGTAGTAGGCGTTCCAGTTCATGAACGACACGAGGATCGTCACGAGGAAGGGCAGCTGCGTGACGAGGATGACGAGCAGCAACGCGGGAAGCAGGGGAGCCCGCCTCGCCCAGTCACCTGAGCGACGCAGGGCTCCCTGCTTCGCCGCACCCGGTGCCGGAACGGGCGAGGCGGACATCCAGGCCTACTTCTTGTAGTTCTTGGCCACGGCCTCGGCCAGGGCCTGACCCTGGTTGAGCGCCTGGTCCACCGTCGTCTGGCCGGCGATGGCCGACGAGACGTACTGGCTGACCTTGGTGCCGAGGTCGGGGAACTCCGGGATGTCGACGAACTGGATGCCGGGAGCCGGCCTCGGCTGCACCCCGGGGTTGTTGGGGTCGACCGACTCGATGGCGTTCTTGGTCGGCTCCGCGAAGGCGGCGGCGGCCTTGACGTAGTCGGGGTTGGAGTAGGTCGAGGCCCGCTTGCCGGCCGGCACCCGAGACCACCCCAGCTGCTTGCCGACGAGCTCCTCGTACTGCTTGCTCGAGGCCCAGGAGATGAACTTCCACGCGGCGTCCTTGCGCGAGCTCTTCTCCTCCACTGCCCAGGCCCACGTGTACAGCCAGCCCGAGCTCTTGGTCACCTTGACCGGCGCCGGCGCGTAGCCGAGCTTGCCCTTGACCGGCGAGTCGGCGGCCTCGAGCGAGCCGGCGGCGCTCGTCGCGTCGTACCACATGGCCGTCTTGCCCTGGGTCATGTTGTTGAGGCACTCGGTGAAGCCGGCCTGCGAGGCGCCGGCCTCACCGTGCTTCTTGACGAGGTCGACGTAGAAGTTGACGGCGGCCTTGAACTCGGGCGCGTTGACCTTGGGGGTCCAGTCCTTCTCGAACCAGGTGCCGCCGAAGGTGTTGACGACGGTGGTGAGTGGCGCGAAGACCTGGCCCCACCCCGGCTGGCCGCGCAGGCAGATCCCCTTGACGCCCGGCTGCACGCCGTCGAGCTGGGCGGCGAGCTGGGCCACCTCGTCCCACGTCGGGTTGGCCGGCATCGTCAGCTTCTTGGCCGCGAGCAGGTCCTTGCGGTACATGAGGAAGGAGGACTCGCCGTAGAACGGCTCGCCGTAGACCTTTCCGTCGACCGTCAGGGCGGTGGTCATCGGCTTGAGGATGTCGCCCTGGTCGAACCCGCTGTCCGCCGAGACGTAGGAGGACAGGTCGGCGACCCACTTGTTCTTCGCGTAGATGGGGATCTCGAAGTTCGACAGCGACGCGACGTCGTACTGCCCGGCCTGGCTGGAGAACTCCTGGCTCGTCTTGTCGCGCAGGTCGTTCTCCGGCAGCACGGTGAAGTTGACCTTGATGCCGGTCTGCTTCGTGAAGTTCTCCGCCGTCAGCTTCTGCAGATCCACCATCTGCGGGTTGTTGACCATGAGCACGTTGACCGAGCTGCCCGCCCCGCCCGTGCCGCCGGCGCTGCCTCCGCCGCCCCCGGCTCCGGAACATGCGCTGAGGCCGACGGCCGCCGCCGTCGCTCCCGCGATGACGGTTGCCCACCTGGTTCGGGACATGTAGCACTCCTCGTCGAGTTCACCCCACGCTTCGCTCGTCTGAGCGGCGCCGTACACATATGATTACAGGGGGTCGGCACCGGTCCTGTCAACGGCCGTGCCACAGTGTGATCTCCCGAAGAGCTGAGGACGGAAGACTCATGAGCGCAGGCCCTGGCCCGGCGCAGCTCGTCCTGGCCGCCGACGTGGCGCGCCGCTACTACCTGCACGACGAGCGCAAGGTCGACATCGCGGCATCGCTCGGGATCAGCCGGTTCAAGGTGGCGCGGCTGCTCGACGAGGCACGCAGCAGCGGCCTCGTGCGGATCGAGATCGTCAACCAGTGGTCCATCGAGAGCGAGCTGTCGGCGCGGCTGCGCGACGCGCTCGGCCTTCGCCACTGCGTCGTCGTCGAGACCGAGGACGAGCCCTCGGTCGCGCGCGCGGCAGTCGGGCGTGCTGGCGCGGCGCTGCTCTCCGAGATCATCGGGCCCCACGACGTCCTCGGGATGCCGTGGGCGCGCTCGGTGAGCGCGCTGGTGCACGAGCTGGCGGAGCTGCCGCGCGTGCCGGTCGTCCAGCTGAGCGGCTCCCAGGTCGTGGCCGGTGGGGAGAGCCCCGTCGACATGGTCCGGGCGGCGGCGCGGCTCGCGGGCGGCGAGGCCTACGTCTTCTTCGCCCCCCTGGTGCTCGACGACGCGGCCAGCGCCCGCGTGCTGCTGCGCCAGCCGGCCGTGTCCCTCGCGATGCGGCAGGTGCCCCGCGTCACCCTCGCCGTCCTGGGCATCGGCAGCTGGGAGCCCGGGTGCTCGACCATCTACGACGCCGTGTCGCAGCAGGCCCGCGCGGCCGTCGCCCGGGCCGGGGCGGTGGGGGAGGCGCTGGGCGTCTTCTTCGACGACGAGGGCCGTCCGCTGCGCACGGAGCTCACCGACCGGATGGTGACGATCACCCCCGAGGCGCTAAGCGGCATACCGGAGGTCCTCGGCCTGGTCAGCGGCGTCGCCAAGGCCGCCGCGGTCCACGCGGCGGTGCGGGGCCCGCTCGTGAGCAGCCTCGTCATGGATGCCGCGCTCGGCCGCGAGCTGCTGGAGCGGGCAGGAGGCTGACCGGATCGGCGCCCCCTCGTGGCGGAGCGGTCCGGCTTCCTGCGCGGCTCAGAGATACTGGCCGGTCGGGCTGGGCTCCCCTCCGGCCGGCGGGGGCGCGCCCGGGGGCTGGCCATACGACGTCCCCGCGCCGGGCGGCAGCGCCCGCATCTGCTGCAGCTGGTGCTGCGTGGCCATCTGCTGGGCCATGAGGGCGGTCTGGATGCCGTGGAAGAGCCCCTCGAGCCAGCCGACCAGCTGGGCCTGCGCGACCCGCAGCTCGGCCTCGGAGGGCACCGCGTCGTCGGTGAACGGCAGCGAGATCCGCTCGAGCTCCTCGACCAGCTCGGGCGCGAGGCCCTCCTCGAGCTCCTTGATCGAGCGGGTGTGGATCTCGCGCAGCCGCACCCGGCTGGCCTCGTCCAGGTCGGAGGCGCGCACCTC
>CALMNV010000044.1 GCA_937873285.1 uncultured Intrasporangium sp.
TGGTCGCCGACAGGATCGACGACCCGGCCGTCCGAGCGCTGCCCCGAGGTGTCGGGTCGGCGCAGCAGTGGAGCGACAACGTCGACGTGCTCGTGCACGCGCCGCGCCGCCGGCCGCTCAGGTGACGGCGCTCCGCTCGGCGAGCCCGGGACGCTCATGCTCGCGGCCGGCGAGCACGTCCCGCAGGTGCGTCGCGGCAGTGACGGCGTCGACGTGGGTGACATAGAGCGGGGCGAAGCCGAGGCGCACGAGGTTCGGCTCCCGGAAGTCGCCGACCACGTCGCGTGCGATGAGGGCCTGCACGACGGCGAACGCCTGCGGGTGGCGCAGCGACACCTGCGACCCCCGGCGCTCCGGCTCGCGCGGCGTCGCGAGCGGCAGGTCCACGCCGAGCGCGTCGAGCGCGTCGAGGAACGTCCCGGTGAGCGAGAGCGACTGGGCGCGCACCTGCTCTGGCGTCACCCCGTCGTATGCCGTGAGCGCCGCCTCGAGCGCGAGCAGCGACAGCAGGGGCGGGGTGCCGACCCGAGCACGGTCGATCCCGGGCGCCGGCTCGTAGGTCGCTCCCATCTGGAAGGGGTGGGCGTGCCCGTGCCACCCGGTCAGCGGCTGGTCGAAGGCGTCGAGGTGGCGGGCGGCCACGTAGAGGTAGGCGGGCGCGCCCGGCCCGCCGTTGAGGTACTTGTAGCCGCAGCCCACGGCGAAGTCCGCCCGCGCGCCGTCGAGGTCGACGACCATGGCGCCCGCCGAGTGACACAGGTCCCAGCAGGCGAGCGCGCCGACGTCGTGCGCAGCCTCGGTGATGGCGACCAGGTCCCACTTCTCACCCGTGCGGAAGTCGACCTGCGAGTAGGCGGCCAGCGCGAGCGAGGGCCCCAGCGCGCGGATCGCGTCGGGCGCCGCGTCCGGCGTGGCCAGCCTCACCTCGAGGCCCGCCACCCGCGCTGCCGACTGCGCCACGTAGAGGTCGGTCGGGAAGGAGTCGGGGTCGGTCAGCAGGACCGTGCGCCCGGGCCGCAGGCGGGCGGCGGCGACGATCGCCTTGAAGAGGTTGACCGACGTCGAGTCCGTCACGACGACCTGACCCGGTGCGGCCCCGACCAGCCGGCCCACCACGTCGCCCACCCGGGTCTGCGCGCCCCACCAGTCCGCCTCGTTCCACGAGCGGATGAGCCGCTGCCCCCACTGGCGCTCGACGACGTCCGCGACGACGGCCGGCACGGCGCGGGGGAGCGCCCCGAGGGAGTTGCCGTCGAGGTAGACGACCCCCTCCGGCAGGGTGAAGCGCTCCCGGCTCCCCGCCAGCGGTGACCGCGCGTCGAGGTCGACGGCGCGGGCGAGCAGGTCCAAGGGCGAGGTCGTCATGGCACCGAACGTAGCGCGGGCCGGTCCCGCCCGCGACGCCCGCGGCATACGCTGGGGCAGCAGGTGCCTGCGCTCGAGCGGTGTCACCATCTTGAGCAGATTCACGAATGCCGGGTGACCCGCGCCCAACAGCTGCGGCTGGTGGCGGCAGAGCGTGGCTGGGACGTCGGGCTGACCCTCGGCTGCTTCCCGTCAGCCGCTTCACCGGCCTTGACCTCGCGGATGCCGTCTTCCCCGAGCTCGGCCGAGCCGCGGGCCGCCTTCGTCCCACTATGCCGACGCCAGCCCGACCATGAGGTGGCGGGTGCGGGCGGCGGCCGCCAGT
This sequence comes from uncultured Intrasporangium sp., assembly GCA_937873285.1. Classification (GTDB taxonomy): domain Bacteria; phylum Actinomycetota; class Actinomycetes; order Actinomycetales; family Dermatophilaceae; genus CALMNV01. The sequence goes on from CALMNV010000044.1 coordinate 1,691, forward strand.
CGCTCGTCGAAGGTGGCCAGCGTCGACTCCGAGGTCAGGGCCGTGTCCAAGGCACAGCAGTCGGGCAGTTTCAGTCCGGTCTCCACGCGAAGAGCGGCGAGTCGCAGCGGCTCGCCCTCGCGTTGGTCGGCCACCCGAAGGCCGATGGCGTGCAAGTCGTCGAGCAGTTCGTGTCCGCGCCCAGCCTTCACGCCACCAATGAGCACCTCGGCGAGATTGAGCGAGTGGATGAGCAGCGGCTGGTCGGCGTGCTCACGAAGGTAGGCCGTGGCCGCATGGTGGTGATAGTCGCGCGGCTGCAGGTGGGCGATCACCACGCTGGCGTCCAGCGTGATCACTCAGGCCAGTCCTGGCGAAGCCCGGCGAGGTAGCCGTCAGCAAAGACGTCGGCGTACTTGCCGCTGGTGGCATCGATGGCCGCCAGCCGGTGGTGGGCCTCCTCCATGCGTCCTTCCTTCAACGCGTTGCTTCCCGCCTGGACCAGGCGAACAAGCAGCTTGCTGCGTGGCTCGTTGGGCCAGCGCCGGGCAGCAAGGTCGAGAGCGTGTGCCACCTCCGGCGTCTCGGTGACCTGATGGCGGGGGCGGATGGTTGGCATGAGGCAAGTGTACCACTAGCGACTCGGTGACACACCCCGTCACCCCCTTCCCCCCGTTCGCCGACCGCGCACCGGGACGGGCGTCACGCGGTGAAAGGCTCCCGTGGGCCAGCTTCCTCTATGCCGCCTCGCTGACCCACTGCATGTCGGTATCGCTCGGGCAGGGCGGTGACGGCCTGGGCACGGTCTGGGGGGTCGAGCTGGCCGAGCAGATGCTGCGGGAGGCCGGGTTTGCCACCGTCGAGTGCCGCGAGCTCGAGGCGGACCCCTTCAACGCCTACTTCGTCGCGCGACCATAGCGTCCGCTGACCGCCAGATCAGCTGGCAGATCAACTGGCAGATCAGCTGGCGAACGGGGTGGGCGGGCTGCCGCGCGGCCGGTTCACGGGCAGCGAGGCACACGGCATACGCTCGCCGTCATGTCTGCGACCCCCACCATCGGCGTGCTCGCGGTCCAGGGTGACGTGCGCGAGCACGTCTCGGTCCTGACCGACCTGGGTGCGCGGGTCGTCCTCGTGCGCCGTCCGCAGGAGGTCGAGCGCATCTCCGGCCTCGTCGTCCCCGGCGGCGAGTCGACGGTGATGGACAAGCTGCTGCGCGCGTTCGAGCTGGAGGCGCCGCTTCGGCAGCGGCTGGCCGACGGGATGCCGGCCTACGGCTCGTGCGCCGGGATGATCCTGCTCGCCGACCGGCTCGTCGACGCCAGGCCCGACCAGCACACCTTGGGCGGGCTCGACATCACCGTGCGGCGCAACGCCTTCGGGCGCCAGGTCGACTCCTTCGAGCAGGACCTCGACTTCGCCGGGCTCGACACGCCGGTCCACGCCGTGTTCATCCGGGCGCCGTGGGTCGAGGAGGTGGGAGCCGACGTGGAGGTGCTGGCCCGGGTCGGTGCCGGCCCGGCCGCGGGTAGGATCGTCGCGGTTCGGCAGGGCCCGGTGATGGCGACGTCGTTCCACCCGGAGGTCGGCGGTGAGCGCCGCATCCACGCCGACTTCGTTTCGATCGTCAGTTCGCGAGCGTGAGGACACCCGCATGAGCGGCCACTCCAAATGGGCCACCACGAAGCACAAGAAGGCCGTCGTCGACGCCAGGCGCGGCAAGCTCTTCGCCAAGCTCATCAAGAACATCGAGGTGGCGGCCCGCTCGGGCGGCGGCGACCCGACCGGCAACCCGACGCTCTACGACGCGATCCAGAAGGCGAAGAAGTCCTCGGTCCCCAACGACAACATCGACCGCGCGGT
>CALMNV010000045.1 GCA_937873285.1 uncultured Intrasporangium sp.
AGCGCGAGGAGGACCATGGTCGCGGCGACGTCGTCCACCGACACCCGCATACCGCCACGTGACCCGACCCGAGCGAGGAGACCCGCCGGAGGCCGACGAGACCGAGCCCGCGGGTGCCGGGCCCCGGTCAGGCCAGCACCACCCCCTCCCAGGTCGTCGCTGGCCCCGAAGGTCTCGGAGGGCAACCGGTGGTCGTCGCGAACGCGCCCGGTCGGCAGTTGTGGCCCGGCCTGCGGGCTTGGTCGCCGGGGCCACAGCAGGACCGCCACGGCCACCAGCACGCCGACCAGGGGTCCGGGCAACACCGCGTCGATGGTCATCAGCCGCCCACCGCCGACCGCACCAGCCACCGGCACCACGCGCGACCGGCGATCATCAGCCCGACCCCCGCGAGCAGGGAGCCTGTCGCGGCCACGGAGCCGAGGTAGAGCTCGGCGAGGCCGACGCCGCTCGCCCAGGCGAGCAGCGGCCCGAGGGCGGGCAGCGTCGTGAGCACGGTGACGGTCGCGCGGGGTCCCGCCACGGCGGCGGCCACCCGGCGACGCCGCGAGGCCGCGGCGCGCAGCTGGGCGTTCGCGCGCTCGACCGCGTCCGCGAGCGGTGCTCCGGTGTCCTCCGAGAGCCGCCAGGCGCCCGCCACGAAGGCGAGCGCCTCAGAGCCCGTCTCCGCCGCCCAGCCGGCAAAGACGCCGCCGAGAGGCGTGCCCAGCCTGTCGGGATCCGTCAGCGCCTCGACCAGCTCCACGCCTCCCGGCACCGCCGAGAGCTGTGCGCCGCGACCGCTCGACAGGGCCGCCGCGAAGGCATGCTGTGGAGACAGACCCGCCCGCAGGGCGGGGGCGACGGCATCGAGCAGCGACGTGGCGGCCTCCTCCGCCACCTCGACGCCACGACGCCGACGAGAGCGCAGGACCAGCACCGGGTCCGTTCGCCAGAGCGCGCCGAGGCGCGCGGCGCCCGCCCAGCCCGGCACGCGACGGAGGTGCGCCGCCGCTGGGGTCGGGACCGCCGGCAACCGGCGGGGAGGCCACAGCAGCATGCCGGCCACCGTCAACGCCGCCACGACGACCGCGCCCGTCATGCTGCATCCACGGGAGGGGCATCGGTGACCTCACACCCGTCCAGGGCTGCGGAGCCGACCAGTCCCCGCAGCCGGTCCCAGCCCGGACCACGCGCGACGAGCTGGCCTCTCCAGTGTGCGGCGGGCAGCACGTCCGGGGTCTCCCCGGTCCGGTCGAGCACCCCGATCGACTCGAGACGGCGCACGCCGCTGCTCCGCGAGACGTGCAGCACGAGCTGCACGGCCGCTCCCAGCTGGACACCCACGGCGGCACGATTGAGCCCGGCGAGCGCTCCCAGCGCCTCGAACCGCGCCACGACGTCCTCGGCGGCGTTGGCGTGCAGAGTTCCGCATCCACCCTCGTGGCCGGTGTTGAGTGCGGCGAGCAGCTCGCGCACCTCCTCCCCACGCACCTCACCGACCACGATGCGGTCCGGCCGCATGCGCAGGGCCTGTCGCAGCAGGACGGTGAGGCCCACGTCCCCGACGCCCTCGACGTTGGGCCGCCGGGCCTCGAGCCGGACCACGTGCGGGTGGGCCACGTGCAGCTCTCGCACGTCCTCCACGAGCACCAGGCGCTCGGCCGGTGGCACACAGCCGAGCAGCGCCGCAAGCAGGGTCGTCTTTCCGGCGCCGGTGCCACCCGAGACGACGAAGGACCGGCGCCGCTGGACCACCGCCGACAGGAGGCGCACCCACCCCGCCGGGAACATCCCGGCGGCCGCCAGGTCGGCAAGCGACGGGTGGGAGCGTGCGGGCACCCGGATCGTGATGTGCGCGCCCCCGGCGACCAGCGGCGGGAGCACGGCGTGCAGCCGCGAGCCGTCGGGCAGCTGCCCGTCGACCCATGGGCTTGACTCGTCGAGGCGCCGCCCCGCCACGCCGGCCAGCCGGACGGCCAGGTGACGGACCTGGTCAGTGCCAAGCCGCTCGCCGACGCACTCCATCCCGTGACCGCGGTCCACCCAGATCCGGCCGTCGCCGTTGACGAGCACGTCGGTCACGGCCGGCTCGGCCAACCATCCCTCGAGCGGCCCGGCGCCCAACACCCGGGCCGACAGGTCACGCGCGGAGGTGGCGACACGCCGCGTGCCGAGAGCCGAGGTCTCCTCCCGGGCGACCTCGAGCACCCGCTCTGCATCGGGCCGCAACCCCTCGCGGGCGAGCCCCCAGACGGCCGGGGTGAGACTCATCCCCGCCACCCTCCCCACGCAGCACCGCTCCCCGCCAGACCGGCCCGGGTGGTCGAGCCGGCCGGTGCGGTGCCGGTGCCGCGCAGCCGCAGCAGGATGCGGTCGGCCACCTCCACGACCGGACCACGCCCCCGGCTGCCCGCCGGCACTCCCGCCTCGAGGTCGGCCGCCGTGCGCGGGTCGTCACGCAACCGGTCAACGACCGCCACGTCGAGCTCGTCGAGGACGAGGTCCTCCAGGTCGGCGTGCCCGCCACGGAGGACCACCCACGGCTGCACGCCCAGGCAACGCACCCTCGGCAGAAGGACAGCCGCTGCGGCGAGCTGCCCGATCCGCGAGCCCACGACCACGACGCAGGCGTCGGCGAATCCCGCAAGGACCTCGAGGACGGCATCCTCCCGTGGGGCGTCGACGACGACGAGGTCGTGCGCGGCTCGCAGGCCCAGCACGACGTCGGGCACGACGGTCAGCCATCCGGGCGCCGGCGGACGCCACGCCCGGGACATCGACAGCACGGCGACGCCGTCCACGTGCAACAACCGTCTCCGCAGGGCCGCGCCGTCGACGAGGCCGGCCACCTCCCGCAGGTCCTCCCAACGCCACCCCGGGACCTGCTCGGCGCCGAAGGCGACGTCGAGGCCTGCCCCGTGGGCGTCGAGGTCGACGGCGGCCACCGAGCGAAGTGCCGCAGCCGCACGCGTCGCCGTGGCGGCGGCGAGCAGCGTGGCCCCCACCCCGCCGGACGCCGGAAGCACGGCCAGAACCTGTCCCATGCCGCTAGGCTGCCGCGCGGTCGGGGCGCCGGCCGCACCCGGCGCTCAGCCTGTGGACAGCGCGCGACCGCTGCGCCCGCCTTGGGGATGATGGCCGCTCGGGCCGGATCCTGCCGGAGCCGCACGGCCATGGCAGAGGCCGCACGGCCATGACAGTGGCCTCCGCCGGGGGAGACGGAGGCCACCTTGGGGTGGCCTGGCGCCCTGGGGGGGAGGGGCCAGGTCCACTCGGCGCTCAACCTGGGGGGGCGGGAGCGCCAACTCCATGCTCCCGTCAAGCCGTGGCGAATGCAAACGCAAGGCGCGCTCGGGACGAGAAAGCTCCCAAAAGGGGGTTGGCGGGAGGCCTCCCGGTGTGGGCCGGGAGGCCTCCGCGAAAGCTTCCCGGGCTACCAGGCGCGCACCTTCAGTCGCCTCCGGTTGTGTCCCCGGCGGACGACGGTTCTATAAGAGAACAGCTTCCCGCGTGGGTACCCGTTGAGCTCTCGTCTGCACTTGTCCTGGATACCGGTTCGTCGCCTCACGGCAATGTGGTTCCGGGGTCAGTTCTACCGCAGCCGCCCGCGGTGAGACAGGGATCACGGGCGCCCTCCGCAGGAAACTGTCCACGTCACTGGACACCGGGTGCCGGCTCAGGTCAACCGCCCGGCGCGCACCGCCTCACAGACCCGCTCTGCCTCGCGCACCGCTGCCAGCAGCGAGTCCCCGCAGTGGACCAGCCACAGACCCACGCCTGCCGCGCTTCCCTCGCCGTATGCCGTGAGCGCGCCGAGGTAGGCAGTCGCCCCCTGGTCGAGGTGGCCGGCCTCGCAGACGGCCACGCCGGTCGGGTCCAGCCCGCTGGCTTGCACCAGCGCACGCTCCATCGCCCGGGCCACCACACCGTTGCCGCGCACGAACGGCCGCAGCACGGCGATCTCGGCGTGGACGACCGCGGCGAGGACGAGCGCCGGGACCTCCGGGGGAGGCGCCGCTCCGGCGGCCACCAGCTCGGACAGCTGCGCCAGCCGGCCGGTCCGGGCGAGCGCTGGGGCGGGTCCGAGGGTCACGAGCTCGTCGCAGTCCTCGCCGCCGCCCCGCGGACGTCCCAGCTGCTCAGCCGGCAGCAGGTCCGAGGCGGCGGCGACGTGGAGGCGTGCCAACGCCTGCAGCGGGGCGGTGCGCAGCAGCCCCGCCAGGTGCTCCGTCGCAGCCGTCGCTGTCACCGCTCCGCGCACCACCCGCATCGCCGGGTCCGGATCGACCGGCCAGGGGCGCCGGCCGCGCATGAGGTCGCGCACTGCCTCGACCGGCACCGTGGCCCCGTCGAGACTGGCGCTGGCCCAGGCCCCCCGCACGCGCGACTCGGCGGCCGCCTGGGGCATGCGTCGCCGCAGGGTCTCGTGGAACCGCAGCCGCGTGCACCCGTCTCGGACCATCTCGGCCCGCTCGCGCACGCCGGGAAGGCCGGCCAGCACAGCGAGTCGGCGCGCGAGCCCAGAGTCCAGCACGGCGACAGCGTAGGCGGCCCCACCGACGTCGCGTCGTTCTTCCGCCGCCGCAGGACGGGCCCTGTCCGGAGGACGCACTACCGTTGGACCCGTCGGGCGCGCCACGGCGCTGGCCCGCCCACCACTGCACACCGCGACGAGGCGAAAGGCGGACCATCGTGACCGAAGAGGCGTTGGAGAACTTGCTGCAGGAGCACCGGACCTTTCCGCCGGCTGCCGAGTTCACGGCATACGCGAACGGCACCGCCGACCTGTACGCCGCCGCCGAGGCCGACCACGAGGGGTTCTGGGCCGAGCAGGCCCGCACGTACGTCTCCTGGAGCACGCCGTTCACGCAGACGCTGGACTGGAGCAACCCGCCGTTCGCGAAGTGGTTCGCCGACGGACGGCTCAACGCGTGCGTCAACGCCGTGGACCGGCACGTCGACGCGGGCCATGGCGACCGGGTCGCGATCCACTTCGTCGGCGAGCCGCAGGACGACACCCGCGACCTCACGTATGCCGACCTGCACAGCCAGGTGCAGCGCGCCGCCAACGCGCTGGCCGACCTCGGCGTCACCACTGGGGACACGGTGGCGATCTACCTGCCGATGATCCCCGAGGCAGCCATCGCCATGCTGGCCTGCGCCCGCCTCGGCGCGCCGCACTCCGTCGTCTTCGGCGGCTTCTCCGCCGAGGCGCTGCACTCGCGCATCCAGGACGTCGGCGCGAAGGTGGTGATCACCTCCGACGGGGGGTATCGGCGTGGGTCTGCCTCCGCGCTCAAGCCGGCGGTCGATGCCGCGCTCGACCACGGCGACACGTCGGTCGAGAAGGTCCTCGTCGTGCGGCGCACCGGGCAGCAGACCGCGTGGACCGAGGGCCGGGACGTGTGGTGGCACGACGCGCTCGAGGCCGCCGCCGCCGAGCACGAGGCGGTGCCCGTCGACGCCGAGCACCCGCTCTTCGTCCTCTACACACCGGGCACGACCGGCAAGCCCAAGGGCATCTTCC
>CALMNV010000046.1 GCA_937873285.1 uncultured Intrasporangium sp.
AGCTCGGCGAACTCGTCGGAGGGATAGCGCCCGGCGAGCATGTCGAGCGTCGCCTCGAGCACCGAGCGCGGCAGCGCGGCGAAGGAGGCGGCCCGCCGCACGAGGGTCTCGAGGTCGGCGAGCGACCAGTCGTCCATGGCGCACATGGCGACGACCTGCTGCGCGAGCACGTCGAGGGGGTTTGCGGGGATGCGCAGCGACTCGATCGCTCCGGCCCGCATGCGCTCGACGACGACCGCGGTCTGCACCAGGTCGCCGCGGAACTTCGGGAAGAGCACGCCGCGGCTCACCGCGCCGACCTGGTGGCCCGCTCGTCCGACCCGCTGCAGCCCGCTCGCCACACTCGGGGGTGACTCGACCTGCACGACGAGGTCGACAGCGCCCATGTCGATGCCCAGCTCGAGCGAGCTCGTCGCGACGACGGCGGGCAGCCGCCCGGCCTTGAGGTCCTCCTCGATCGCGGCCCGGTGCTCCTTGCTGACCGACCCGTGGTGCGCGCGGGCGAGCACGGCGGGCGCGCCCCGGGAGGCGCCCGACTGGGCCATCACCTGGGCGGGCGGGCCTCCCCGCGCGTCCTTGGTATGCCGCCCACCGCCGGCCGGGTCGCCGACCCCGCCTCGATCGGGCAGCGCCCCTGCCTCGGCGAGGGTGTCGCGCCCTGCGCGCTCCTCCTCGGCGGCGAGCGCGAGCCGGTCCTCCCAGACCTCGTTGAGGCGGGAGGTGAGCCGCTCGGCCAGTCGGCGGGAGTTGGCGAAGACGAGCGTCGACCGGTGCCCGGCGACGAGGTCGACGATCCGTTCCTCGACGTGCGGCCAGATGCTCGCCTGCGGCGCATTGCCCGCGGCCGGACCGGAGAGGTCGGGCACGCCGGGCGCGATCTCGACGGGAGCCGCGGACAGCTCGGCGAGGTCCGGCACCGGGACGACGACGCGCAGGTCCCATTCCTTGGTCGACTGCGGCTGCACGACCTCGACCGGTCTGCCGCCCGCGAGGAACCGGGCCACCTCCTCGACCGGGCGCACCGTGGCGGAGAGCCCGACCCGCTGGGCGGGCCGGTCGAGCAGGGCGTCGAGCCGCTCGAGGCTGAGCGCGAGGTGGGCGCCGCGCTTGGTGCCGGCGACGGCGTGCACCTCGTCGAGGATGACGGTCTGCACCCCGCGCAGCGCCTCGCGCACCGAGGAGGTGAGCATGAGGAAGAGCGACTCGGGCGTGGTGATGAGGATGTCGGTCGGCGCCCGGGCGAAGGCCCGGCGCTCGGGCGCTGGCGTGTCACCCGAACGGACGCTCACGCCGATCTCGGGCACGGGCAGCCCGAGCCGCGTCGCGGCGTGCCCGATGCCGACGAGCGGCGCGCGCAGGTTGCGCTCGACGTCGACGGCGAGCGCCTTCATCGGCGAGATGTAGAGGACGCGGCAGCGGGCCAGCCGGTCCTCGGGGACCGGGTCGCGCGCCATCCGGTCGATGGCCCAGAGGAAGGCGGACAGCGTCTTGCCCGAGCCGGTCGGCGCGACGACGACGCAGTGGTGCCCTGACGAGATCGCGTCCCACGCGCCTGCCTGGGCGTCCGTGGGCGCGTGGAAGCTGCTCCGGAACCACGCTGCGGTCGCCGGAGAGAACCGCTCGAGGACGTCGCCCGACGGCGGCGCGCCTGTGTGCTTGACCATCGCGCTCAGGATGCCACGGGCCACCGACGGACTGGTGCCCGTCGAGGCGGCCGGAGATCGGGACGGCGTGCCGAACTGGCCACTCGACCACAGGGTGGGACCGAACTGGCCACTCGACGCCCGACCTCCCCCTTGTCGAGTGGCCAGTTCCGCACCCCAGCCGCCCCCCTTGTCGAGTGGCCAGTTCCGCACCCCAGCCGCCCCCCCTTGTCGAGTGGCCAGTTCCGCTCGCCGGCCCCGCCCTCGGGCGCGCACCGAACTGGCCACTCGACCACAAGGGGGACCGAACTGGCCAACTCGACGCCCGACCTCCCCCTTGTCGAGTGGCCAGTTCCGCTCGGCAGCTGCGCCTACTGCACGCGTCCCGAGAGCTGGCTGGGAGTCTCGCTCTCGCCCTTGGCAGCCGGGACCCTGCCGCAGTAACGTCGAGGACGGGAGGTCAGGGGTCCGCCTCAGGCGCCAGTCTCCACCCGGAGAGGCGGACGTGCGTCGGTGCTTCGCCCGCTGGAGGTGCTCATGTCAGAGCCACAACTGACGCGTCGAGTGGTCGCCGAGGCCGTGGGGACCGCGCTGCTGGTGCTCGTGGGCACCGGCTCGGTGATCGCTGCGCTACACGTGGGTCGCGGCCAGATCACGTATGCCGGCCTCGGCTTCATCTCGCTCACGTTCGGCATCGTCGTCGCTGTCGTGGTGTACGGCTTCGGCCCGGTCTCAGGTGCGCACATCAACCCCGCGGTCACCGTCGCGCTCGCCGCGACCCGCCGGTTTCCCTGGAAGGAGGTGGCGCCCTATCTCGCCGCCCAGATCGTCGGCGCGCTCGCCGGCTCGCTGCTCGTCGTCGGCACCTACGGCCGCAGCGCGGTGGATCTCGGCCTCGGGGCGACCACGCTCGGGGCCAACGCCTCCTACGGTCAGGGACTGCTGGCCGAGGCGCTGGGCACGTTCTTCCTCGTCTTCGCCATCATGGCGCTGGCCGTCGACAGCCGGGCCCCGCTGGGCTGGGCCGGCCTGATGATCGGCCTGGCGGTCGCCGGGGCGATCCTGCTCATCGGTCCGCAGACCGGTGGTTCGCTCAACCCGGCGCGCACGACCGGACCCTTCGTCGTCATGTCGCTCTTCGGCGGCAGCACGCCGTGGAGCCAGCTCGCGCTCTACTGGCTCGGCCCCCTCGTGGGCGGCTCGGCGGCCGCGGTCGTCTACGACCTCATCGCCCAGACCCGGGCGGCGGAGCAGCCTGCGGTCGAGGACTCCTACACCCCTGCACCATCACAAGAAAGGAACGCCCCATGAGCGGAAACCGCGTGGTCGTCTACAAGGGCCCCGGACAAGTGGCAATCGAGTCCGTCGACTACCCGAAGCTGGAGCTGCCCAGCGAGGTGGCCAACCATTTCGGTCTCAAGCCGCAGGCCCCGCACGCCGCCATCCTCAAGCTCGTCACGACGAACATCTGCGGCAGCGACCAGCACATGGTCCGCGGGCGCACCACGGCACCGGTCGGGCAGACGCTGGGGCACGAGATCACCGGCGAGGTCGTCGAAGTCGGCGACGACGTGCTCTTCGTCAAGGAGGGCGACATCTGCTCGGTGCCCTTCAACATCGCCTGCGGTCGGTGCCGCATGTGCAACGAGGGCAAGACCGGCATCTGCCTCAACGTCAACCCGGCGCGCGCCGGCGCGGCATACGGCTATGTGGACATGGGCGGCTGGCTGGGCGGGCAGGCGGAGTACGTCATGATCCCGTATGCCGACTTCAACCTCCTGAAGTTCCCGGACCGCGGGCAGGCGCTGGAGAAGATCCTCGACCTGACGATGCTCTCGGACATCTTCCCGACCGGCTATCACGGCGCCGTGACGGCGGGAGTGACCACCGGCTCGACCGTCTACGTCGCGGGGGCGGGACCGGTGGGCCTGGCTGCAGCGCACTCGGCGCAGCTGCTCGGCGCCTCGGTCGTCATCGTGGGTGACATGAACGCCGAGCGGCTCGCCCAGGCCACGAGCTTCGGCTGCGAGACCGTCGACCTCAGCTCCGGGACCGATCTGCCCGAGATGATCGCGCAGATCGTCGGCGAGCCGGAGGTCGACGCCGCCGTCGACGCCGTGGGCTTCGAGGCCCGTGGCCACGGTGCCGGTGCGGGCGAGGCGCCGGCGACCGTGCTCAACGACCTGATGACCGTCGCTCGAGCCGGTGCGAGCCTCGGCATTCCGGGCCTCTACGTCACTGGTGACCCGGGCGGCATCGACGAGAACGCGAAGATCGGCCAGATCGGCGTCAGGCTCGGCCTCGGCTGGGCCAAGTCGCACTCCTTCACCACGGGACAGTGCCCGGTCAAGCGCTACAACCGTCAGCTGATGAACCTCATCCTCAGCGGCCGCGCCCAGATCGCCAAGGCGGTCAACGCGACGACCATCAGCCTCGACGACGCCCCACAGGGCTACGAGGAGTTCGACAAGGGCGCCGCCCGCAAGTACGTCATCGACCCGCACGGCATGGTCGCCTGAGGGCCCGACCCGCTCATCGAGCGTATGCCGCCGGGCTGGCAGGGCCGGCCTGCCACGCCCGGCGGCATGCTTGGGTGGTGAAGGACCTCGCCGAGCACATCCCGGCCGATCCCGACGCGGACTCGCTCTACGAATCCTCACCACTTCACCCAGGTGGCCGCGATCGAGCGCGCGCAGAGCCTGCTCGGCCTCGAGGTCTGCTCACGGCGCACCGAACTGGCCACTCGACCACAGGGTGGGGACCGAGCGGCCCCCGCCGCCAAGGTTGACCCGGAGCCCTCGTCGAGTGGTCAGTTCCGCACACCAGCCCGCCCACGGCGGCATACGGCAGGAGCCCGGCGCCGTCCCGACCTTGGCCCTGGACGCCATACCGCGACCCGTTCTGTGCGGTGGTCCAGCGGGCGCCGCTCTCGTGTCGGCGGTCACGGGGACCTGACCGCAGCCGATGCCGATGGATCGGCACGAAGACACGTTCCACGCAGCGCCGGCCCTCACCGACGGCGGAGCCGGGCGGCATACTTCGGTGGTGAAGAACCTCGCCGAGCGCATCCCGGCCGACCCCGACCCGGACTCGCTCTACGAGATCTTCACCGCGTGGGTCGCCGAGCAGGGCCTCACCCTCTACCCGCACCAGGACGAGGCGTTCCTCGAGATCCTGAGCGGCTCCAACCTCATCCTGGCCACCCCGACCGGATCCGGGAAGTCGCTCGTCGCGACGGCCGCCATCGTCACCGCGCTCGCCGAGGACCGCGTCAGCTTCTACACGGCACCGATCAAGGCACTCGTCTCCGAGAAGTTCTTCGCCCTCTGCGACCAGTTCGGTGCCGACAACGTCGGGATGATCACCGGCGACGCGTCGGTCAACTCCGACGCGCCCATCATCTGCTGCACCGCAGAGATCCTCGCCAATCTCGCTCTGCGGCAAGGTCCCCGCGCGGACGTCGGGCTCATCGTCATGGACGAGTTCCATTTCTACTCCGAGCCCGACCGCGGCTGGGCCTGGCAGGTGCCGATCCTCGAGCTGCCGCAGGCCCAGTTCGTCCTCATGTCAGCGACGCTCGGCGACGTGACGATGTTCCGCGACGACCTGACCCGGCGCACGGGCCGCTCCACCGCCGTCATCACGGGCACGCAACGCCCGG
>CALMNV010000047.1 GCA_937873285.1 uncultured Intrasporangium sp.
ATGGGCCCAACCTCGGTGCGCACGAGGGTCAGCACCGGGTGGCCCAGCTCCGCGAGGAGGCGGCGCACAACGTGCTTGCGTCCCTCGTGCAGGACCACCTCCACGAGCGCCTTCCCCGGCTGCGAGTCGACCACCTTGAACGAGTCGACGGTGATCGGCCCGTCCTCGAGCTCCACGCCGGCCCGCAACCGCCTGCCGAGGTCGCGCGGCACCGGGCCGGCGACCTGTGCGAGATACGTCTTGAGGACGCCGTATGCCGGGTGCTGCAGCCGGTGCGCGAGCTCGCCGTCGTTGGTCAGCAGGAGCAGCCCCTCGGTGTCGGCGTCGAGCCGGCCGACGTGGAAGAGCCGCTCGGTGCGGTTGCCGACGTAGTCGGCGATGGAGACCCGGCCGAGGTCGTCGTTCATCGTCGTGACGACGCCTCGAGGCTTGTTGAACGCGAGGTAGACCCGGTCCTCGTCGAGGGTGACCCGGTCGCCGTCGACGTGGACGACCTGCGCCTTGGGGTCGATCCGCACCCCCAGCTCGGTCACGACGTTGCCGTCGACCTGCACCCTGCCCTGCTCGATGAGCCGCTCACAGACGCGCCGGGAGCCGACACCCGCCGCGGCGAGCAGCTTCTGCAGCCGCACCCCCCCGGGGTCATGCACGTCGACGGGCGCGGTGTCCGGGCGCTGTGGCAGCCGGGTGGGCTGGCTGGGCTTCGTCGTGCCCGCGAAGCGCGGGCCCTGACGGCCTCGTGGCGCCTGCCCTCTCGGTGCGCCGGGCTGCTTGGCAGAGCCGCGGGACTGCCGCGGCTGCCGAGGTGAGCGGAAGTGCTCGCTCATCAGTGTCCTTCCTCCAGAAGCTCGTCGAGCAGGTCACCGTCCGGCAGGTGCGGCGCCAGGGCGGGCAGGTCGTCGAGCGAGCGCAGCCCCATCCGTTCGAGGAAGAAGGGGGTGGTGCGGTAGAGCACGGCGCCGCCCTCCCCCGGCTCGGGCAGCTCCTCGACGAGCCCGCGCGAGACCAGCGTGCGCACCACCCCGTCGACGGCGACCCCGCGCACGGCGCTGACCCGGGCCCGGGACACCGGCTGCCGGTAGGCGATGACAGCGAGCGTCTCCAGCGACGCCTGCGTGAGCCTCGCCTGCTGACCGCCGAGCACGAACCTCTCGACGACGCCGGCGAAGTCGGGGTGGCTGTACATCCGCCAGCCGCCCGCGACGTGGCGCAGCAGGAACCCGCGGTGGTCGGCGGCATACTCGCTTTCCAGCGCGGCGAGGTGCGTCAGCACGGTCTCGACCGGCACCTGGAGGACCGCGGCGAGCGCCTCCTCGGGGACCGGCTCGTCGACGACCATGAGGACGGCCTCGAGCGCCGCCCGCGTGCCGCCCGGCAGCGACTCCACGTCGAGGGCGAGCTGCTCGTGGTGCGGCAGCGACTCGGCCTCACCTGGGCCGGTCGCCACGTCCGGCTCACTCATCGCGGCCTCCTGCTCCGTCGCCCGGACGCTGCTCGGCGTCGAGCTCGGGGTCGATGCTGACCTCGCCGTCGTCGGTGCCCGTCCACCGCACGTCGAGCTCGCCGAGCGCCTCGGCCTGCTCGAACGCGATGGCCGCCTCCTTGAACAGCTCGAGGAGGGCGAGGAACCGGGCGACGATCACGAGGGTGCTGTCCGCGTCGGCGACCAGGGCTCGGAAGGAGACCTGCCGGGACGAGCGGAGCCGGCTGACGATGATGCCCGCCTGCTCCCGCACGCTGACCTGGGGGGCGTGCAGGTGGTGCAGGGGCACCGTCGGTGCGACCTTGGGCGTGAAGGCCCGGGCCGCGATGCGGGCGAACTGCTCCGGCGTCACGGCCAGCACCAGCTCGGGCAGCAGGGCGGCGAAACGAGGCTCCAGGCTCGCCTGACGCGGCGTGGACCGGCCGGCAGCGGCCATCCGCTCGGCGAAGAGCCGCGCCACGTCCTTGTACGCGCGGTACTGCAGCAGCCGAGCGAAGAGCAGGTCGCGGGCCTCGAGCAGCGCCAGGTCCTCCTCGTCGTCGGGGCCGGGGGACGGCAGCAGCCGGGCGGCCTTGAGGTCGAGCAGGGTGGCCGCGACGAGGAGGAACTCCGAGGCCTGGCCGAGGTCCCAGTCGGCGTCGACCGCCTGCAGGGCCTTGATGTGGGCGATGAACTCGTCGGTCACCTGCGCGAGGGCCACCTCGGTGATGTCGAGCTTGTGCTTGGCGATGAGGCCGAGCAGCAGGTCGAACGGGCCGGAGAAGACCTCGAGGTGCACCTCGAAGGGCGTGCCGGCACGCCGGGTGAGCACCCCGCCCGGCGTCTGCCGGGCGGCCGTCGGCGACGGCGGTCGCGGCTCGGCGCGCTCCAGCGCCGGCATGGCGCTCAGGCCGCGCCGCCGCGCGCGATGAGCTCGCGGGCCAGCTGCCGGTAGGCGGCGGCGGCGGTGTGCGTGGCGGCATACGTCGTGATGGGCTCCGCGGCGAGCGTCGCATCGGGAAACTTCACCGTGCGGCTGATGACGGTGTGGAACACCTGCTCGCCGAAGTGGTCGACGACCGAGCGGACGACCTCCTTGCTGTGCAGGGTGCGGCTGTCGTACATCGTGGCCAGGATGCCGTCCACCTGCAGCCGGGGGTTGAGCCGGTCGGTGATCTTCTCGATCGTCTCGATGAGCAGCGCGACGCCCCGCATCGCGAAGAACTCGCACTCCAGCGGGATGACCACGCCGTGCGCGGCGGTGAGGGCGTTGACCGTGAGCAGCCCGAGGGAGGGCTGGCAGTCGATGAGGATGACGTCGTAGTCGTCGAGCACCGGGCGCAGCACCCGGGCGAGGATCTGCTCGCGGGCCACCTCGCCGACGAGCTGGACCTCGGCCGCCGACAGGTCGATGTTGGCCGGCACGATGTCGAGGTTGTCGGTGCGGGTGCGCTGGACGACCTCACGGATGTCATGGCCGCGCTCGACGAGCAGCGTGTAGATCGTCGTGTCGAGCTGGTGGGTCGGGACGCCGAGGCCGACCGAGAGGGCGCCCTGCGGGTCGAAGTCGACGAGGAGGACCCGCCGGCCCAGCTCCGCCAGCGCCGCGCCGAGGTTGATCGTCGTCGTCGTCTTGCCGACGCCGCCCTTCTGGTTGCACATGGCGATGACCCGGGCCGGGCCGTGGCTGGTCAGCCGCGGGGGGTCGGGAAACTCCGGGAGCGGCCGACCGGTCGGGCCGATCGCCCCCACGCCGGCAAGCTCGGTGCCGGGCAGGTGCGGAAGGCTGCCGACGTCGTCGGTGTGCATGGTGGGGTGGTACTCCTCGTTCACCGGGTGTCCCGTCCGCTCGGTCCGCTCGCGGTCAGCCTTGTCCTGATCAGAGGCGACCCTATCAGCGGGCCCTCGGGTGGGCTCCGGCATAGACCTCACGCAGACGGTGCGCCGACACCATCGTGTAGAGCTGCGTCGTCGTGACCGAGGCATGCCCGAGCAGCTCCTGCACGACCCGCACGTCGGCGCCTCCGTCGAGCAGGTGCGTGGCGAACGAGTGCCGCAGCGTGTGCGGCGAGACGTGCTCGGCGAGGCCGGCGCGGCCCGCCGCCCGCTGGACCACGGCCCACGCGGACTGCCGAGACAGGCGGGCTCCCCGGCGCCCCAGGAAGACCGCCGGTCCTGCCCGTCCGCTGGCTCCCAGCACCGGGCGGGCCCGCACGAGGTATGCCGTGAGCGCCTCCACGGCATACCGCCCGACCGGCACGATCCGCTCCTTGCCGCCCTTGCCCATCAGGCGCACCGCTGCGCCGGGGGTGCGCTCCGCCGGGCCGCCGTCCGGGAGCTCGCGACCCGGCAGGTCGAGGTCGTCGACGTCGAGGCCGACGGCCTCGCTGATCCGCGCACCAGCCCCGTAGAGCAGCTCGAGCAGCGCGCGGTCCCGCAGCGACTCCGGCGTGTCGCCCAGCGACGCGGCCAGCAGGAGGCGCTCGACCGCGTCGACGGGGATGGCCTTGGGCAGCCGGGACGGCGGGCGCGGGGGCGGCACCGTGCGCGCCGGGTCGTCGGCCGCGTCGCCCTCGAGCGCGAGAAAGCGGTGCAGGCCCCGCACGGCGACGAGGGTGCGCGCGGCCGACGACGGGGCGAGCGGCGGGTGACCTGCGTCGCCCTCGCGCAGCGTCGCGAGGAAGTCCGTGACATGGCGCTCGCTGACCGCAGCGGGGTCGTCCACGCCACGGGCGGCCAGGTAGGAGCGGTAGCGCCCGAGGTCCCTGGTGTAGGCGCGCAGCGTGTTGTCCGACGCGCCGCGCTCGACGCGCAGGTGGTCGAGCCAGCCACGCACCGACCGGTCGAGGGGCGTCACCCGCTGCGGGGGCGGGCTGTGGGTCAGGCCAGCACCTCCGCGAGGGCGACCGAGCCCATGCCGTGCGCCTCGGCCACGGGCGGGTAGGTCACCGCGCCGTCGCAGGTGTTGAGCCCGAGCGCGAGCGCGGGGTCGGCGCGCATCGCCGCCCGCCAGCCCCGGTCGGCCAGCTCGACGGCATACGGCAGGGTGACGTTGGTCAGGGCGTACGTGCTCGTGTGGGGCACGGCCCCGGGCATGTTGGCCACGCAGTAGAACAGCGAGTCGTGCACCCGGAAGGTCGGGTCGGCGTGGGTCGTCGGGCGGGAGTCCTCGAAGCAGCCGCCCTGGTCGATGGCGATGTCGACGAGGACCGAGCCGGGCTTCATCCGCGACACCTGCTCGTTGGTGACGAGCTTGGGCGCCTTGGCCCCGGGGACGAGGACGGCTCCGATGACCATGTCGGCGTCGGCGATGGCCCGCTCGATCTCGTAGGTGTTGGAGGCGACCGTCTGGCAGTGGCCCTGGTATATGAAGTCGGCGTGGCGCAGGCGGGAGATGTCGCGGTCGAGCAGCAGCACCTCGGCCTGCATGCCGAGGGCGATGGCGGCGGCGTTCATGCCCGACACCCCGGCGCCGATGACGACGACCTTGGCCGCGTAGACCCCTGACACGCCGCCCATGAGGATGCCGCGGCCTCCCTGGGTGCTCAGCAGTGCCTGGGCGCCCACCTGCGGAGCCAGGCGCCCGGCCACCTCGGACATCGGCGCGAGCAGCGGCAGGCTGCGGTCGGGCAGCTCGACGGTCTCGTAGGCGATGCCGGTGACCCGGCGCCTGCACAGCTCCTCGGTGAGCGGCTTGTCGGCGGCCAGGTGCAGGTAGGTGAAGAGCGTCTGGCCCTCGCGCATCAGCGGGTACTCGGCGGCGATCGGCTCCTTGACCTTGAGGATGAGCTCGCCGGCATCCCAGACCGCGTCCGCGGTGGGCAGGATCGTCGCTCCCGC
>CALMNV010000048.1 GCA_937873285.1 uncultured Intrasporangium sp.
CGCCCGGGGCGCCCCGACGCCGCTACCCGGATTGCTCGGCGTGGCGCTCGCGCCGGCCTGGTGCGTGCCGGCGGGCGCGGGGCTCGGCGCGGGTGCGGAGCCGGGGGCGGGGGCGGGTGCGGGGGCGGGGGCCGAGGCGGAGGGCGTGGGGATCGGGCTGGTGACGACGGAGAAGGCCTGCAGCTGGGTTGCGGGCTGCGCACTGCCGGTGACCGTGCCGGCGGCGAGGTTGACGAAGCCGCGCTCGTTGGAGCGCACCATCCCCAGCGCCGTGGCGGCGGAGGCGAGCGCGCCGCTCGAGGAGGCCCGGTCGACCTGCTCCTGCAGGTTGCTCGCCGTGTCGGCGAGCAGCGACGACTCACGCTGACGCTGGCCCAGCGTCATCGCCCCCTGGGCGAGGGCGGTGTTGAGCAGCAGCAGCGCGACCATGCCGGCGGCGAGCACGATGATGCAGATCGTGGCGAACACGCCGTTGCCGGACGTCGTGATGCGCCCGGGCAGGACGCGTAGCGCAGCAGCCTCCGGTGCGCGGCGGCCCGCGCGCAGCGGTGGGGCCGAGACGGACAGCTGGCTCATCGGACGGATCCCTTCGGTGGTGGGGTGCGAGGCGGCGAGGGTGCAGATGCGGGCGCAAAGGTCGGTGCGGAGGCGCGGACGCGCTCGGCGGCGCGGAGCCGGGCTGACGCGGCACGCGGGTTCGCGGCAGTCTCGGCGGCGTCGGGCTGCTCGGCGCCGCGGGTCAGGAGCCGCAGGTATGCCGCGTGCTCGGCGAGCTCGACCGGCAGCCCAGGCGGGCTGCTCGACGTCGCGCCGGCGGCGAGGGCTCGCTTGGTGATGCGGTCCTCGAGGGAGTGGTAGGCAAGGACGGCGATCCGCCCGCCCACGGCAAGGCGCGCGACCGCGGCCTCGACGGCACGGCTCCAGGCGCCGAGCTCGTCGTTGACCTCGATCCGCAGCGCCTGGAAGGTCCGCTTCGCCGGGTGGCCGCTCTGGCGCTGGGAGGCGACTGGGATGACCCGCCGCAGCAGCTCGACGAGCCGCCCTGAGGTGGTGAACGGCTCGGCCTGCCGGTCGCGCACGACGGCGCGGGCGATCCTGCCGGCGAACCGCTCCTCGCCGTAGTCCTTCAGCACCCGGGCGAGGTCCTCGGCGGCATACGTGTTGAGCACGTCCGCGGCGGTGAGGCCGGCCGACTGGTCCATCCGCATGTCGAGCGGGGCATCCACCCGGTAGGCGAACCCGCGGTCCGTCTCGTCGAGCTGGAGCGAGCTGACCCCGAGGTCGAAGAGGATGGCGTCGGCGGCGGCGATCCCCAGGTCGTCGAGCACGTCGCCGAGCTGGTCGTAGACCGCGTGGGCCGGCCTGAAGCGCTCGCCGTAGCGAGCTAGCCGCGTCCCGGCGAGCCGCAGCGCCTCCGGGTCCCGGTCGATCCCCACCACCGTGCACCCGGGAAACCGCTCGAGGACCCCCTCGGCGTGGCCGCCCATCCCGACGGTGGCGTCGACGTGGACCGCGCCGGGGCGCCGCAGCGCCGGCTCGAGGAGGTCGAGGACCCGGTCACGCAGCACCGGGACGTGCCGGTCCTCGGCCGGTCCTCGACTGCTCATGCGGTGCCCTTCGGCTCGACGTGCGGTGCTGGCGCTACTGCGGGGGGGATGGCGCTGGGTGGTGGTGCTGGGGTGATGCTGGTCGGGCCGCTCCTGCCGGCTGGTCCCCATCCGCTGGCCCGGAGCGGGGGAAGTCGCTCCGGGAGGAAAGCGGCTGGAGGCCGGCGTGCAGGCGCTGCGCTGGTGCGCGAAGGGCTGGAAGTCAGAACAGGCCGGGCACCACCTCCTCCGCGGTGTCGGCGTAGCGCTGCTCGGTGGCCTCGAGGTAGGAGCTCCAGACGGCGCTGTCCCAGACCTCGAGGCGGGAGCCGGCGCCGATGACTGTGACGTCGCGGTCGAGCCCGGCGTACTGGCGCAAGGTGGCCGGGATGGTGAACCGGCCCTGCTTGTCGGGGACCTCGTCCGACGCGCCGGAGAGGAACACGCGCAGGTAGTCGCGCGCCGCCTTGGACGTCGTCGGGGCCAGCCGCATCTGCTCGGCGACCTTGACGAACTCGTCCATCGGAAAGAGAAAGAGGCAGCGCTCCTGGCCTCGCGTCACGACGAGCCCCTCTGACATGCGCTCGCGGTACTTGGCCGGCAGGAAGAGGCGCCCCTTGTCATCGAGCCGGGGGGTGTGCGTGCCGAGGAACATCGCGCGCCCTCCCCTCTCGCCTACCCGTCGCGGTGCGCCCGCCAGCCGCCATCATCTTCCCGCAACCCCCACCCTACTCCACTTTGCTCCACCGTCAACGACCAACGCCCCCCAAAACGGACACGAAACCCCCGTCCCCGCAGGTCACACGCGGTGGAGCAAAGTGGAGTCCGAGATTCGCAGCGGCACCTCCGCACCCCCGCGACCAGCCGGGCGCGCGCCCCCTGCGGGCGCGTCGGGCGGCATACTGGCTGGGGAGGCGGCAGGAGGGTGCGCGGCGGCGCCCCGGGTGGAGCACCGTGGAGGAGCCCTGGCCTGGGGCGAGCGGATGCCCGTCCGGGCAAGGATGGTGTCGTGCTGCCGCCACGGGTGGGAGAAGATGCGGGGACGGAGCCGCTCACCGGCGCTGACCGGGGAGACTGCACACGGGACATCGGAGGAAGCGTGGCGACGACCGAGACGGCGCAGCTGGACGTCGGGCACCCGCTCGCCCTGGTGCACGAGGTCGCCGAGCGCCTGGTGGCCGCGATGACGCACGTCATCGAGGGCAAGGACGAGGTCGTGCGCACGACGGTGACGGTGCTGTTCGCCGGAGGTCACCTGCTCCTCGAGGACGTCCCGGGTGTCGGCAAGACGATGCTCGCCAAGGCGCTCGCCCGATCCATCGACGCCAGCGTGCGGCGGATCCAGTTCACGCCGGACCTGCTCCCGAGCGACGTGACCGGTGTCAGCATCTTCAACCAGGACGCCCGACGCTTCGAGTTCCGCCCGGGCGCCATCTTCGCCAACGTCGTCGTCGGCGACGAGATCAACCGGGCGTCGCCGAAGACCCAGTCGGCGCTGCTCGAGTCGATGGAGGAGCAGCAGGTCACCGTCGACGGCACGACCTACTCGCTCCACGCCCCCTTCATCGTCATGGCCACCCAGAACCCCATCGAGATGGAGGGCACCTACCCGCTGCCCGAGGCACAGCGCGACCGCTTCATGGCCCGCATCTCGATGGGCTACCCCGCAGCCCGGGCGGAGCTGGAGATGCTTGCCAACCACGGAGCGTCCTCGCCCCTCGAGGACCTGCGCCCCGTCACCGACGCCGCCACCATCCGCCGGGTCGTCGAGGCCGTCGCGTCGGTGCACGCCAGCCCGGCGGTCCTGCAGTACATCGTCGACCTCGTCGCGCGGTCCCGCGCCAGCACCGCGCTGCGCCTCGGGGCCTCGCCCCGAGCCTCACTGCACCTGCTGCGGGCCTCTCGCGCGCATGCCGCCCTCGAGCGGCGCGACCACGTCCTGCCCGACGACGTGCAGGCGCTGGCCAGCGCCGTGCTCTCGCACCGGCTCATCCCCTCCGGGGAGACCCAGCTGGCGCACCGCACCACCGCGGATGTCGTGGCCGACCTGCTCCGTCAGGTGCCCGTTCCACCGGCGCCCCGCTGAGCGGGCAGGACGGACGGCGGGGCAGATGAGGCGGCTGCGGCGAGTGCTCACCACGAGGGGCCGCGCCCTGCTCGGCGCGGGGGTCGTGCTCTTCGCCGCAGGGGTGGCCTTCGGCTTCAGGGACCTGACCCGGTTCGGCGTGCTCGGCATCG
>CALMNV010000049.1 GCA_937873285.1 uncultured Intrasporangium sp.
CGTGTGCCACAACCCGGTGACGACCTACCGCTTCCTCCTCGCCGGTGGGCCGACGCGATACGCGTGGCTCAACGGCACGGGACTGCACCTGCGCGACGTGCCGGACGCGAGTGACTTCCGCCTGGTGGCCTCCGACGCCCCGCCGCCTGAGTGGGCCGAGGGCGCGGTCGTCTACCAGGTCTTCCCGGACCGGTTCGCCAGGTCGGCCCGCGCCGACCAGCGGCCGGTCCCGGACTGGGCCTTCCCCGCCCGCTGGGACGACCCGGTCGACACCCGGCCCGGCAGGCTCAGCCACCAGCTCTACGGCGGCGATCTCGACGGGGTCACCGAGCGGCTCGACCACCTCCAGCGGCTCGGGGTGGACGTCGTCTACCTCACCCCGTTCTTCCCGGCCGGGTCCAACCACCGGTATGACGCGTCGTCCTTCACCGAGGTGGACGCCCTTCTCGGCGGCGACGTCGCGCTGCGCCGGCTCACCCAGGCGGCGCACGCGCGCGGCATACGGGTGCTCGGTGACTTCACGACCAACCACACCGGCGACCGGCACGAGTGGTTCCTCGAGGCGACCGGTCCCGGTGGGCAGCGCGCCGCGGAGCGGGACTTCTACCTCTGGGAGGACGGCGACTACGTCGCGTGGCTCGGGGTCCGGTCGCTGCCCAAGCTCAACCACCGCAACGCCGAGCTGCGTCGGCGGCTCTTCCACGACGGGACCGGCGTGGTTCGCAGGTGGCTCGGCGGCCCGGACGGTCTCGACGGGTGGCGCGTGGACGTGGCCAACATGACGGGCCGTTGGCGGGACACCGACGTCAACCACGAGGTCGCCCGGGAGCTGCGCGAGGCGATGAGCCGGTGGGCTCCGGACGCCTTGCTCGTCGGCGAGCACACCCACGACTACACGACGGACCTGCCGGGGGACGGCTGGCACGGCGTCATGAACTACGCCGGCTTCTGCCGACCGGTGTGGACGTGGCTGGGGGAGGAGACCGACGAGCCGAACTTCCTCGGCTCGCCCGTCCCCGTCCCGCTGCTCGACGCGCGGGCCGTGGTGGACACGATGCGGGACTTCACCTCCAGGGTGTCCTGGCAGTCGCTCGTGCACTCCTTCAACCTCGTCGGCTCGCACGACGCGACCCGGATACGCACGCTCGTCGGCGCGGACGCCCGGCTCGTCGACGCGGCCGCGGGCCTGCTGCTCACGTTGCCGTCCATGCCGATGCTCACCTACGGCGACGAGATCGGGATGGAGGGCCGCTTCGGCGAGGACGGCCGACGGCCGATGCCGTGGGACGAGTCGAGCTGGGACACGAGGCTCCTCGAGGTCTACCGCGGGCTCATCACGGCGCGCGCGTCCTCCGACGCGCTGCGGCACGGCGGCCTGCGCTGGGTCCATGCCGATGGGGACGCCATCGTCTTCCTGCGCGAGAGCGCGACCCAGACCGCGCTCGTGCACGTCTCCCGCGCAGCGCACGAGCCGGTGTCGCTGGAGGCAAGGCAGCTGCCCGGCGTGGAGGCGGGGTGCACGGCATACGGAACCGCGCCCCTGCTGGCCGACGGGGCGGTTACCCTCTGCGCTGAGGGTCCGGGCGTCCGGGTCTGGACGTGGGCGCCGACAGACGGCGGCCCGCGACCGACACGAGGTGGGAGGATGCGTGAGGGCACGGCTGCGTGACATCGCCGTGCAGGCGTCCGTGTCCGAGGCGACCGTCTCGCGCGTGCTCAACAGCAAGCCGGGGGTCGCGGAGAGCACCCGGCAGGCGGTGCTGACCGCGCTGGACGTGCTCGGCTACGACCGGCCCTCCAGGCTGCGCCGCAAGAGCGCCGGACTCGTGGGGCTCGTCGTGCCGGAGCTGACCAACCCCATCTTTCCCGCCTTCGCCCAGATCATCGAGAACTCCCTGGCGCAGAACGGGTTCACCCCCGTGCTGTGCACGCAGGTGGCCGGGGGAGTCCACGAGGACGACTACGTGCAGATGCTGCTCGACCGCGGGGTGGCGGGGATCATCTTCATCTCCGGCATGCACGCCGACACGAGCACGGACTCGCAGCGCTACGTCGCCCTGCGCAAGCGGGGGCTGCCGATCGTCCTCGTCAACGGCTACGTCGAGGGCGTCGACGCCCCGTTCATCTCCAACGACGACGTCACGTCGATGGGCCTCGCGCTGGACCACCTGGTCAACCTCGGTCATCGGGAGATCGGCCTGGCCGTGGGTCCGGAGCGCTACGTGCCGGTGATCCGCAAGATCGCCGGCTTCCGGCACTCGATGCAGCAGCTGCTCGGGCGCGCCGACGTGGGGCACCTCATCGAGCGCTCGCTGTTCAGCGTGGAAGGCGGCGCGAGCGCTGCCGGGCGCCTGCTCGACCAGGGCGCGACCGCGGTGGTGTGCGGCTCGGACCTGATGGCGCTCGGCGCCATCAGGGAGGCGCGCAAGCGTGGACTGCAGGTGCCGCGCGACCTGTCGGTCGTCGGCTACGACGACTCGACCCTCGTCGCCTTCACCGACCCGCCGCTGACGACGATCAGGCAGAGCGTCAACGCCATGAGCGCGGCGACGGTGCGCTCGCTTCTCGACGAGATCGCCGGGCACCCCTCTCCCC
>CALMNV010000050.1 GCA_937873285.1 uncultured Intrasporangium sp.
GGGGGGGGGGGGGGGGGGGGGGGGGGGGGGGGGGGGGGGGGGGGGGGGGGGGGGGGGGGGGGGGGGGGGGGGGGGGACCAGGCGGGATCCGGGTGCGACGCGCTCACGGGATGATCTGCGGGGGCAACCGGCGAATGGGCACAACCCTCCCGGATCAGTGCCGTTGAGGTCAAATTTCGGTAACGTTCCGGCCGCGATCTGGTCTCGGCCCCCTCGGCCAGGTCAGGACCAGGGCCCGTAGACCCGCTCCGAGTTGTCCGAGACGGCCCGGCACAGGGAGGGCACGTCGAGGTTGAGGACGCCGGCCATCATCCGGATCGTCAGCGGCACGAGATAGGAGGCGTTGGTCGCGCCGCGATGCGGTGAGGGCGCGAGGTAGGGCGCGTCGGTCTCGACGAGCACCCGGTCGAGCGGCACCACGGCGAGCGCGTCGCGCAGGGCCCGGGCGTTCTTGAAGGTCACCGTGCCGGCGAAGGAGAGGTAGTAGCCGCGCTCGACGCACTCGCGGGCGAGCGGGACGTTGCCCGAGAAGCAGTGCAGCACGGTGCGGTCCGGCGCCCCCTCCTCGGCGAGGATGCGCAGCACGTCGTCATGGGCGTCCCTGTCGTGCACCTGCAGCGCCTTGCCGAGCCGCTTGGCCAGGGCGATGTGCCAGCGGAACGCCTCCTGCTGCAGCGGGATGCCGTCGGGCCCGGTCCGGAAGTAGTCGAGGCCCGTCTCGCCGACGGCCCGGATGCGCCCGTGAGCCGCTGACCGCGCCACCACGGCATACGCCTCGTCCAGCCGTCCGGCAGCCGCCAGTCGGGGCACCTCGTTGGGGTGCAGGGCAACTGCCCCGACGATCTCCGGGTGCCGCTCGACGGCCGCCATCGTGAAGGCGATGCCGTCGAGGTCACAGCCCACCTGGACGAGGCGCGTGACGCCGACGGAGGCCGCCAGCGCCACCGCCTGCTCCACCGGTAGCGGCCGGTCGCCGTCGCGGCTCATGTCGAGGTGCACGTGGTTGTCCACCACGTCGATCGGCAGCCGATCGGCGGGCGTCGCTGGCAGCCTCGGCGGCCGATCGGCGGGCGTCGCTGGCAGCCTCGGCGGCCGATCGGCGGGCGTCGCTGGCAGTCCCCGGGCTGCGCTGTCCGACGACGTCACGTGCGCCCGCCCCCCGGCACGCCACCTGGCGCCCCGCCACCCTCCTGTCGAGTGGCCACTTCCGCACGCTCACCGTGACCGCCCTCCTGTCGAGTGGCCACTTCCGCACGCTCACGGTGACCGCCCCCCTGTCGAGTGGCCACTTCCGCACGCTCATCGACGCCGGACAGGCGAGCGACCTCGTCGGCGACGACCGAAGGGTCGAACTTGGCGAAGACCGGCGTCGGCGTGCCGATCGGCGTGCCGACGACGACGGGAGTGCACTCCCACCGCGGCGTGCCGGAATAGTCGCCGGTGATGACGGGGTAGGTCGAGCCGGCCGAGCCGCGGTCAAGGTCGGCCACCTCGTCGAGGCGCGGCATGGGCATGAAGTCGCCCTGCCCGCCCATGACCCGGTGGACACGGTTGGCGCCGTGGGGCAGGAACGGCGCCGTGAGGGTGTTGATGCCCACGACTGCCTGGGCCAGGACATGCAGCACCGTGCCGAGCCGCTCCCGCTCGTCGTCGCCCTTGAGCTTGAACGGCTGGGTGTCCGCGACGTACTTGTTGGCCTCGCCCACCACCCGCATCACCTCGGTGATGGCCTGCTTGAGGCGCTGGCGCTCGACGAGCTCGCCGACCGCGGCGAAGGCCGCTCGCACCGTCTCGAGCAACGCCTGGTCCACCGGCTCGAGCTCGCCGCAGGGTGGGATCTCGCCGAAGCTCTTGGCGATCATCGCGGCGGTCCGGTTGACGAGGTTGCCCCACCCGCCGACGAGCTCGGAGTTGTTGCGCTGGACGAACTCGCCCCACGTGAAGTCGCTGTCCTGGCTCTCCGGGCCTGCAGCGCAGATGAAGTAGCGCAGCGCGTCGGGCCCGTAGCGGTCGAGCACGTCGCGGACGTAGACGACGTGCCCCCGGCTCGTCGAGAACTGCCTGCCCTCCATCGTCATGAACTCGCTGGCGACCACCTCGGTGGGCAGGTCGAGCTCCCCGTAGCCGCCGGGGCTGCCCCCCTTGGCGCCCTGACCGGCATACGCGAGCAGCTCTGCCGGCCAGATCTGGGCGTGGAAGGTGATGTTGTCCTTGCCCTGGAAGTAGTAGGAGACGGCGTCGGGGTCGTTCCACCAGGCCCGCCAGCGCTCAGGGTCACCGAGACGGCGGGCCCACTCGATCGAGGCCGACAGGTAGCCGACGACGGCGTCGAACCACACGTAGAGCCGCTTGTGCGGGTTGTCGCTCCAGCCGTCGAGCGGCACGGGGATGCCCCAGTCGATGTCGCGGGTCATCGGCCGCGGCCGCACGTCCTCGAGGAGGTTCTTGCTGAACTTGATGACGTTGGGCCGCCACGTGCCGGTCGCCTCCCGCCCGTCGAGCCACTCGCGCAGAGCGTCGGCGAGGGCGGGCAGGTCGAGGAAGAGATGCTCCGTCTGCACGAACTCCGGAGTCTCTCCGTTGATCTTGCTTCGGGGCTCGATCAGCTCGGTGGGGTCGAGCTGGTTGCCGCAGTTGTCGCACTGGTCCCCCCGAGCCTCGGCGTAGCCACAGATCGGACACGTGCCCTCGATGTAGCGGTCGGGCAGCGTGCGGCCCGTCGACGGGCTGATCGCCCCGCGCGTCGTCTGCTCGATGAGGTAGCCGTTGGCGTGGCAGACCCGGAAGAGCTCCTGCGCCACCGCGTAGTGGTTGCCGGTCGTCGTGCGGGTGAACAGGTCGTAGGAGAGCCCGAGGTCGGCGAGGTCGGTCGCGATGACGCGGTTGTAGCGGTCGGCGACCTCCTGCGGCGAGCGCCCCTCCTGCTCGGCGAGCACGAGGATCGGGGTGCCGTGCTCGTCCGTGCCCGAGAC
This sequence comes from uncultured Intrasporangium sp., assembly GCA_937873285.1. Classification (GTDB taxonomy): domain Bacteria; phylum Actinomycetota; class Actinomycetes; order Actinomycetales; family Dermatophilaceae; genus CALMNV01. The sequence goes on from CALMNV010000050.1 coordinate 2,973, forward strand.
CATGAGCACGTCGTGGCCGGCCATGCGCATGTAGCGGCTGAAGACGTCGGAGGGCACCCCGAAGCCGGCGACGTGGCCGACGTGCCGGGGCCCGTTCGCGTAGGGCCAGGCGACGGCCGACAGGACTCTGCGCATGCCGGCAATCCTAGGGTGGGCCCGCCACGTCTCCGGCCAGCTCCCGTGGAGGGTTGTGGCCCCCCCCAGCGGCCACAACCCTCCACAGGTGCACCCGAGGGCGTCGGGTTAGCCGGTGAAGTGGGCCTCCAGCGTGATCGGCACTGCTGCGAGCGCCTGGCTCACCGGGCAGTCCTTCTTGGCGCCCTCGGCCGCCTCGGTGAACTGCTCGGCCGTCATGTCGGGGACGGCTCCGGTCACCGTGAGCGCGATGCCCGTGATGCCCGTGCCCGGCTGGAAGGTCACTGTCGCCGTCGTGTCGATCGAGGTCGGCGGCGTGCCAGCCTGGGCGAGCCCGTGGGACAGCGCCATCGAGAAGCACGTGGAGTGTGCGGCTGCGATGAGCTCCTCGGGGCTGGTGCGCCCGTTCGGCTGCTCCGCGCGCGAGGGCCACGTCACCTCGAAGCTGCCGAGCCCGGACGAGTCGAGCGTGACCTTTCCGGCGCCCTCCATCAGGGAGCCCTCCCAGTGGGCGGAAGCGTTGCGGGTGGTGGCCATGGTTCTCCTCGCGAGGTCGGTGTGATGTGGTCCCGCGCGCTGCCGGGCCGGCGGTCGTGTCGCGCGCGCTGGCACTGGCAGCCTTACCCAGCGGGGAGGGCGTGGCAACTGGGCGCCCGAGCCGCGGACGCGAGCAGGATGCCGCGCTAACGGGTGACGGCGGCGTCGTAGAGCGCCTTCTTGGACAGCCCGGTCCGCGCCGCGACGTCCGCGCAGACGTCCTTGAGCCGCTCGCCACCCGCCACCCGCTGCCGTATGCCGTCGAGCGCCTCCTCGACGGAGGCCGCCGGCCGCGTGGCGCCGGCCACGACGACGGTGACCTCACCCCGGACGCCCTGCTCCGCCCAGGCCGCCAGCTCATCGAGCGTGCCACGCCGCACCTCCTCGTAGGTCTTCGTCAGCTCGCGGCACACGGCGGCGCGGCGCTCCCCGCCGAAGGCGCTCACCATCGCGCGCAGGGTCTCGGCGAGCCGGTGCGGAGCCTCGAAGAACACCATGGTGCGCCGCTCGGCCGCGTCGTCGGCGAGGGCCCGCGCGCGCTCTCCTGCCCTGCGCGGCAGGAAGCCGTCGAAGCAGAAGCGGTCGACCGGCAGTCCCGACACCGCCAGGGCCATGAGCACGGCGCTCGGCCCGGGGACGCAGGTCACCCGCACGTTCGCCGCCACCGCGGCGACCACGAGCCGGTAGCCCGGATCCGAGACCGACGGCATTCCGGCGTCGGTGACGACGACGACGCGCTCGCCCGCGAGCAGGCGCTCCACCAGCTCCGGGGTGCGGCTCGCCTCGTTGTGCTCGTGAAAGCTCAGCACCGTGCCGCGGGGCGTGACCGACAGCTCGCCGAGGAGCCGGCGCAGCCGCCGGGTGTCCTCCGCCGCCACGACGTCCGCGTCGGCCAGCTCCTGCGCCAGCCGTGGAGCCGCGTCCCGGGGGTCACCGATGGGGGTGGCGGCGAGGACGAGGGCTGCGGCACTCATGCCCTCATCCTCGCAGCGCGGGCCAGCGGAGCCGGGTGGCGGCGGCGCCGGTGCCGCGCGATGCCCCGGAGCGTCCCTGGTGGCCGAGGCGTCGTCGGTGCGCCGCCGTCAGGGCGCCGGCCGCTCGAAGGTCACCAGCACCCCGTCGACGCCGCCCGGGCCGATCCGGCCCTTGACCTCGACGGCGGTGATCGCCTTGAGCTGCCACCCCTTGCCGGCATACTCGTTGAGCGTCTTCTCGAGCTTGTCGGCCGACATCTTGCCGCCGACGAGGCCCTCCCGCAGCTGCACGACCTTGTACTCGTATGCCATGGGTCACCCTAACGCGGCGGCACGCGCCCTGGTCGTTGCCACCATCACATGGCCGCTCCGTAGAGTGACCGGCATGCCACGGTATGCCGCGCTGCTCGGTGCGTCCGAGCGTGACCCGGTCGGGGTCGCTGGCGACGCCGACCGGCGGGCGCTGCGGAGGGAGACGCTGCTCGTCCTCGGCGTCTCGCTCGGCGCCGCGGCGATCCGGGCGGTGCTGCAGATCGTCGACCGGCTGACCAGGCCCGTGCCGCTCGCCGGGCAGACCGCCGCGATGAACACCGCGGTGACGCCGGACCGGCCTTGGCTGGACCTGGCCTACCAGCTGGCGAACATCGCGCTCGCCCTGGTCCCGGTCCTGCTCGCGCTCCACCTGCTCGGACGGCTCGCCTCGCCGGGAGGCAGCCGGTCCCCGACGCGTTTCCTCGGGCTCGACTGGCGTAAGCCGGCCGCAGACCTCGGGTGGGGGCTGGCGCTGGCCGCGCTGGTCGGCATACCGGGTCTCGGGCTCTATCTGGCGGCCCGGGCGCTCGGCTTCAACACGACGGTCTCAGCGGCCAACCTCACCGACGTGTGGTGGGCCGTGCCGGTCCTCGTGCTCGCAGCCGTCCAGAACGCGGTGCTCGAGGAGGTGATCATGGTGGGCTACCTCTTCACCCGCTGGCGCCAGATCGGATGGTCCTGGCCGGTCGTGCTCGGGGTGTCGGCCGTGATCCGAGGGACCTACCACCTCTACCAGGGGTTCGGCGGCTTCGTCGGCAACATCGCGATGGGCCTCATCCTCGGGCTCGCCTTCCTGCGGCTGCGCCGCGTGGTGCCGCTCGTCGTGTGCCACGCGGCCCTCGACGTGGTCGCGTTCGTCGGCTACACGGTGCTGCGGGCGCGGGGCGTGTCGTTCTAGCGGCCGGATCGGCTTGCGGCCCGCGAACGGTGCTCGGGCAGCCGACATGTCACCGCCGGGAACGCGCCTCGCCGCCGCCAGCACATATCGGTGGACCGAAGCGCCGTGGTCGGCGCACCCGGCGCCTCGCGAGGCAGCACGGCATACGGCCGACGTCCGTGCGACGGCGAGGCAGCCTGCCCCCTCGGCCTGCATACGATGACCCGCATGAACTCGGTGCGGCAGGTGCGCGAGCGCCTGCTGGGAGCACCGGAGGACGACTTCCGCCTCACTGGTCGCGCCGGCTGGCTTGGCTGGCTGGGGCCGCTCCTCTTCACCGCGGTCGGGGGCCTGCTGCGCTTCTGGCACGTCGGTGCCCCTCACAAGCTCGTCTTCGACGAGACGTACTACGTCAAGCAGGGCTGGTCGATGGTCCTGTTCTGGTACGAGATGAAGGCCGACCAGGTGCTGGTCGACGCCAACCAGGTGGACCAGCACTTCACCGCGAACGACCCGTTCGTCTGGGGCACGGAGGGCGACTTCGTGGTGCACCCTCCGCTCGGCAAGTGGCTCATCGGCTGGGGGGAGGTGCCGTTCGGCATCCTCAACTCCTTCGGCTGGCGCTTCTCGGTGGCGCTGGCCGGCACCGTCTCGATCTTCCTGCTCGGCCGTATCGCGCGCCGGCTGTTCCGCTCTGACCTGCTGGGCACCGTCGCGGCCGCGCTGCTCGCCTTCGACGGGCACCACTTCGTACACTCCCGCACCGGGCTGCTCGACATCTTCGTCATGTTCTTCGGGCTCGCCGCCTTCGGCGCGCTGCTGCTCGACCGCGACCGGGCACGCACCGTGCTGGCGGCCCGCGTGGGAGGCCGGCGGCGGGGGGAGCTGTCGTGGCTCGGCCCGTGGCTCGGCTGGCGCCCGTGGCGCTGGGTGGCCGGCCTCTGCCTCGGGCTCGCGGCCGGCGTGAAGTGGTCGGGCCTCTTCTTCCTCGTCTTCTTCGGTCCGCTCTCGGTGCTGTGGGACCTCGGGGCCCGTCGTGCCGCCGGGGTGCGCGGCTGGCCGGTGGCGTGGGTGGTCAAGGACGGGCTGTATGCCGTCGTCCAGCTCGTCGGCACGGCGCTCGTGACCTACGTGCTGACG
>CALMNV010000051.1 GCA_937873285.1 uncultured Intrasporangium sp.
GTCGCTCCGTCGGCGCGCGGTCGCGGTGTCGGGGACGCGCTGGTGTCCGAGGTCGAGCGATGGGCACGGTCGGTCGGCGCCCGGACGCTGCGACTCGACGTGGCCGAGGACAACGCGCAGGCCATCGGGCTCTACCGGCGACACGGTCTCGCCTGCACGGGCGAGCAGGGCGACCTCATGGCGGACGGGGTCCGGCACGAGACGGTAATGAAGAAGCGGCTGCGCTAGTCGGCGCCGGCGCCGGCGCCCAGCCTGTCTCGCGCAGCCTGTCTCGCGCAGCCCGTCAGGAGGCGGCGTGGAGCCGGGGGGCGAGGGCGGCCACCCGGGTCGCGATCTCGGCGAAGGCCTGGTCGTATGCCGCGTCCGTGGCGCGGATCACGGGGTCGGGGACCGACCAGTGCGCCCAGTCGGCGCCGCCCAGCTCCTCGTGGGCGCGGTCGCAGACGGTGACGATGAGGTCGCCGTCCCGCGCCGCCTGCTCCAGCGGGCGGGGGCTGACGTCGGGCAGGGCAAGACCGTGGCGTGCTGCAGTGGCTGCCGCGGACGGGTTGATGCGCTCGCCGGGGTGGGTGCCGGCGGAGGTGGCCCGGATCGGGCTCGCCTGCCGCCAGAGGGCGACCGCCAGGTGAGAGCGGGCGGTGTTCGCCGTGCACACGAAGAGGACGCGTCGGGGCCGGGCCAGGGGGGCCGAGGAAGCCGGCGGCTCGACGATCTCGGGGCCGTCGTCGCGGTTGAGGGACAGATAGGAGCGGCGGCCGTCTCCCTCCGAGCGTCGGCGTCTGGTCAGCCCGGCGTGCTCGAGGACCTTGAGGTGGTGGGCCAGGAGGTTCGACGGGACGCCCAGGGCCGACCCGAGCTCCGACGCCGAGGCGTCGCCGACCGACAGCCGGTCGAGGATCTGCAGCCGCGTGACGTCGGCAAGGGCGGCATACAGCTGCGCGCGGCGCTCGAGGTCGGCAATTCGTTCAAGGTTCATTGAGTCAAGTTTGACTGACCTGCCTCCGCCGGGTCAACATGGCCACGTGACCACTGCCGCCCAGCCGCCGCTGCCCCGACGACTGCTCGCCGAGTTCCTCGGCACTGCGCTGCTCGTCGCGGTGGTCGTGGGGTCGGGGATCGCCGCAGAGCAGCTGTCCCCTGGCGACGTCGGGCTGCAGCTGCTGGAGAACAGCACCGCGACCGTGCTCGGGCTGACCGTGCTCATCCTGCTGTTCGGGCCGGTGTCCGGAGCGCACTTCAACCCGGTCGTCTCCCTCGCCGACTGGCTGCTGGGCCGCCGGAGCGGCCACGGTCTCGCCCTGCCCGACGTGGGCGCCTACGCCGTGGCGCAGGTGCTCGGTGCGGTCGCCGGGGCGGTGCTGGCCAACGCCATGTTCGGGGTCGCGACGACGGTGTCGACCACGGACCGGGCGACCGGCAGCCCCCTGCTCGCCGAGGCCGTCGCCCCGACCTTCCTGGTGGCGCTCGTCTTCGCGCTCGCCCGGACCGGGAGGGCCGCCGTGGCCGCGGCGGCCGTCGGCGCCTACATCGGGGCCGCCTACATGGAGCGCATGTTCGGCATCGAGCGCCCTTCCGTGGCCCTCCTCTCGATCGGCGAGGAGTCGACCAAGGGCAACCAGCTTGTCCTCGAAGCGCACGAGGAACTGCGGACGAGCCGGCTCAACTTCATCGGCAACGTCGAGGGGAAAGACCTCTCTCGGGGCGCCGCCGATGTCGTCGTCATGGATGGCTTCACCGGAAACGTGGTGATCAAAACCGTCGAGGGGATCGCCGACCTCATCTTCACCGAGGTGAGACACGCCGTGGAGCTTACCCCCTGGAACCGCGCCGCGGGACTGATCCTTTACGGCGAACTGCGCAAAACGAAACGGCGGCTCGACTACGCCGAATACGGCGGCGCCCAGCTTCTCGGAGTAAATGGCGTCATCGTCATCGCCCACGGGCGCTCAAACGCCAGGGCCGTGTTCAACGCCATCCGGGCCGCACGCGACGGGGTGCAGAATGGCGTTCTCCGCGTCATCGAGGAAATCGCCCGGGAGGTCCCCGCGAAAGGTCGCCGGGACGGCCCTGCCGGCGACGGCCGCAAAGCTGACTGAGGACCCGGCTCACCCCGTCGCTGCGGAAGGTCCGCGATTCGGGCGGTCAAAGGCCCTCCCGTCGCGCGCTTGTTATGTGTGAGTGGTCGAAACCGGGGCGCCGCTCGCGGCGCCCCCCCGGGGGGGTCGGGCGGTCCTCGCGGCCGCGCTCGTCCTCGCCGCGGGTGCGGCCTGCTCCACCGGCACCGAGGACGCGGCCAGCGCGGCTCGGGACGGGTTCGACGCGGCGGCGCCCGTCGTCGTGGACGCTCCCGAACCACCCGCACCGGACACCTC
>CALMNV010000052.1 GCA_937873285.1 uncultured Intrasporangium sp.
CTTGATGCCCGTCGTCAGGGTGACGGTGTACTTCGTGTTGGGCGCCAGGGTGATGCTCGGGTTGAGCGTGGCCGTCCGGGTGGCGGTGGTGGCGCCCGGGGTCACCACGGCCGAGATCCTGGCCCTGGTCGCCGTGTTCTGCAGGATGAAGGTCGCGCCGCTGATGCCGACGACGTTCTCGCTGAAGGTGGCGGTGACGTTGGCCAGCCCGCTCACCCCCAGCGCGTTGGGCGCCGGGCTGCGGCCGGTCACCCGGGGCGCCGGCCCCGTGGTGAAGGTCCACGTCGTGACCGCCAGCGCGTTGCCCGCCGCGTCCCGGACACCCGAGGTGAGCGTCGCGGTGTAGGTGCGGTCGGCCAGCAGGTTGACGCTCGGGTTGAGCGTGGCCACCCTGGTGGTCGCGTTGTAGGTGACGACCGCGGCGACGGGCGCACCGCCCTGGGGGGTGAGCGTGAAGGTCGTGCGGTTGACGCTGGCGGCGACGACGTTCTCGCTGAAGGTGGCGGTGACGTTGACGCCGAGGGCGACCGACGTGGCGCCCGCGACCGGGGTCTTGCGAATGACCCTCGGCGCGATGGTGTCGCGGGGTGCCGTGCTGACGGTGAAGGCCCGGGTCGCCGCGCCGCCGACGTTGCCGGCCACGTCCGTCGCCCGGACCGCGAACCGGTAGCTGCCCCCCGCGAGCGGACCGAAGGTCGCCGGTGAGGCGCACGCCGCGAAGCTGTCGGCCGCGGTGGTGAGCCCCACCGAGCAGCTGCTCGTGGCGCCGGCCTCGGCGGTGAAGCTGAACGTCGGGGTGGTGTCCGTCGTCGTGCCTGCGGGGCCGCCGGTGATGACCGGGGCGGCCGGAGCCGTCGTGTCGACCGTGATGGACAGGGCTGGCGACAGCGGGCTGGACCCGCCGCCGGCGTTGGTGGCCGCCGCGCGGACGGTGTGCGTCGCGGCCGACAGGGCGGGCAGCACCAGGCTGTAGCCGCCCGTGCTGCTGACCGTGCCGCTCGCCGCGGCGGTCGTCGCGCCGTCGACGAAGAGGCTGACGGTGGTGCCAGCCGGTGCGGTCCCGGTGATGGTCGGCCTCGTGACGTTGGTGATGTCGTCGGCGTCGGAGCTGCCGCTGTCGCTCGCGGCCGCCAGGTCCGGCGTGCCGGGGGTGGCCGGCGGCACGGCGGGCGGGAACATCGGGGCTGCCCCGACGACCTTCCACACCCGGCCCTGGAAGCTGATCCCCGCCCCGATGCCGGCTCCCGGGTCGTCGCCGACGTAGAGGTTGCCGGACTCGTCGAGCGAGAGCCCGCTGCCGAACCGGTAGCCCTGCGGTCCGGCGGGGACGGTGCCGTAGTTGCTGAAGACGCGCTGCGTCCCAGTGGACGGGATGAACTCGATGATGCTGGTCGCGCTCGTCGGCGTGTCGGCCACGTAGACCGCGTCGGCGTTGTTGGCCACGAGGGCCGTGGGGCCGGTGGCGCCGATGAGCGTGGCGGTCGGGACGCAGCCGCCGGAGCAGCTCGCCGCGCCGGGCACCATGCTGACAGCCGCTGCCTCTGCGAGGTAGAGGTCGGCGCCGGCGAAGCCGATGCCGCTCACGCCGCCGGAGGTGCTGGACACGCCCTCCACCGTCGGGGTCGCGCCGAGCGGGTCGACGATCCGCTCGACGACGTCGACCCGCAGGTAGCCGACGTAGAGCTTGCCGTCGGGGCCGAGGCTCAGGGCGGTGGGTGACTTGGCGCCGAGACCAGCGCCGGCCGCGAGCACGGTGCGGCCGGTGGCCGTGAAGTTGCCGGCGCCCGCGTCGGCGGCTGGGTCGAACTTCAGCCGCCAGACCCCCTCGCTCTGCCGGGCGTTGTCGGGCACGTAGACCGTGTTGGTCGCCTTGTCGTATGCCGGCTGGCCGGGGGAGGCGATCAGTGGGGCCCCGGCGGCATCCGCCACGCAGGTGTCCTGGTTGATCGAGGAGCCCTCGGGCGCGGTCGGGTCGGGGTCCACCCGGCAGAAGCCGAGAAGGTGGTCGCTGACCCAGAGCCGGCTGCCCAGCAGCACCGAGCCGCCGGGGGCCGTGGCGCCGCTCGTGACCAGCGTGCCGCCCGTGCCGACGGGGGTCACCGGCACGGTGGCGGGTGCCCCTGGCGCGCCGGCGACCGCCGGCGGCTGGGCGAGGTCGACGCCGTAGAGGCGGCCCCGCCCGGCCTGGACTCCCGCGGTCGGGTCGTCGCCGACGTGCAGCACGGAGCCGTCACCGTTGAGGCCGAGCCCGCTGACCGTGCTGAACGCTGTCCCCGTCGTGGTGGAGGTGGCATAGACGTCCTGGGTGTCGGTGGAGACCGTGTAGCGCAGCACCGCAGAGTTGGTCGTGGGGGTGTCGGCGACGAAGAGGGTGTCCGCGCCCTTGGCGACGATCGCCGTCGGTGCGCTGACCTGCATCGCGGTGGGGAAGGCGAGCGCACCCGTGGCGGTCTGCGCGTTGGGCACCTTGGTGACGGCCGCGGTCTCGGCGACGTAGAGGTCGGGGCCGGCCATGGCCAGGCCGAGGGCGCCGCCGCCGTCGGACGTCGTGGCGATGACCGAGGGGGCCGAGGGGGTGCCGCCCGGGTCGCTCACCCGCACGATGCCCGCTCCCCGCGTGAAGCCGACAAGGATCGCCGTCCCGTCCGCGCTCAGCGCGGTCGCCGTGGGCCTGCTCAGCGTCGTGTCGGGGGCGACCGGAATGAGGGTGCCCGCGCCGACGCGCTCGGTGACCGGGTCGAAGCTGAACCGCCACAGGCCGGAGTTCTGCGCAGAGTTGTCGGGCACGTAGAGGAGGTTGCGGGCCGGGTCGAAAGCCGGCTGGCCGGCGGCTCCGGGTCCGGTCGCGCACACGGTCTGGTTGACCGTGGTCCCGTCGATGCGGCACATGCCCATGAGATCGTCGGCGACCCAGGCGTGGGTGCCCATCCAGACGGTGCCGGCCGGCGCCGTGAGCTGTGAGGCGACCGGGGTGGCCGTGGCGGCGTTGGCGGCCCCGGCCGACGTGCCGAGGCCAGCGCCCACGAGGGCGATGGTGCATACGGCAGACAGTGCCGAGCGCCGGTCGAGTCGCCGGCGCTGGTGTGGCTGCGGAGATTCTCTGAACATTGCTGCTCCCTGCGCTAGCGCCCTCGACGGGCAGCGGTTGAGGGCTCAGACGCTAAGGAGGCGACCTTGGGCAAACCTCGGGCCTGCACCGCTGCGCTCCGGCTTGCCGAGGTCACGCCCAGCCCGCACCGCGAGCGGGGGGGGGGGCGTCGAGCAGCCGTTGCCGGTCGTGGCGCGGCGGCGCGCGCTCACGAGGCCCTCGGGACCGACGCGTGGAGGAGGGCGTCCCAGTCGGCGAGGAACCGGCTCAGCCCGTAGCGGGCGAGCGCGGCCTCCCGCGCCCGAGCTCCGACGGCCTGCGCCTGCGCCGGGTCGTGGACGAAGCGCCGCAGCGCGGCAGCGATCTCCTCGGGCCTTGTCGTCACCACCCCGGCGTCGGGGGGGACCGCGACGACGGCCTCTGTCGTCGCGAGGGCGACGACCGGCATACCGAGGTGCATGGCCTCGATCAGCGAGAGCCCCAGGGAGGTCCACCGGGTCGTGTGCAGGTAGACCCGCCGACGCGCCACCTCGCCGTGCATGCGCTCTTGGGGGAGGCTCTCGAAGGTCCGCAGCCGCTGCTGCGGCACGTCGAGGACGTGAGCCAGGTCGTGCACCTGCATGCCGAAGACGTCGAGGGGGACAGTCCGTGACAGCTGCGCAAGCAGGTCCGTGCCGACGACGCGGCCCCGGCGGACCGGCTCGTTGACGACGACGGCCGCCCGCGGCCACTCGCCCGAGTAGCGGTGGCCCGGGTCGACGATGCCGTGCTCGATGACGCAGGTGGGGGCCGCCCCGCAGTCCCAGAAGAGGCGGTTGAAGTGGGTGACGTGGACGACGGGGATCCGCTGCTGGTCCGCCAGCGGATGCCGGGTGGACGGCACGTCCCCCCGCGGCGTGTTGTGCTCGACGTAGAGCGCGGGCACGTCCCGCCCCGGGCGGCGTCCGGTCCACTCCGTCGCCAGCGCCGCTTCGTGCGGCCGCTGGAGCACGACGACGTCGAACTCGGCGGCCCGCAGCTGCTCCGGTGTCAGCTCCACGACGCTGGCCGGCCAGGTCCAGCTGCGCGCCCGGCCCAGCCCGTCCAAGCCGCGGTCGGGCAGCACGGGCAGGAGGTAGTCGTGGCGGCCCTGGACGAACGCCGTCGCCCACGACCCGTGCACGTGCCACAGCAGGATGCGCATCCCTCACCGCGCTCCGCGGCCGAGCGCAGGGCGGTCCCGCACGCCGTCGGACCCGGGCTTGACCGCCGCGCCGAGCATGCGGTCGACCGACGCCCTGGCCGGCTGCGCACGTCGAAGGTCGGTGCGCACGGCCGGGATGCCGGCGGCGAGGTCGCCGGTCCCGAGCACAGAGGTCCGCACCCGGCAGCCGTGCCCCGCAGGCGCGCCGCTCATACCAGGCAGGGCCGGCGAGCGCCCGGCAGGTATGCGGCGAGCGGAAGTGGGAACCGCTTCTCCCACGAAGGGTCCCGGCGAGGCGAGGATGCGGTGAAGGTTCTCGGTGTCAACGCGTTGTTCCACGACCCGGCGGCGGCGCTGCTCGTCGACGGGGTGACGGTGGCCGCTGCCGAGGAGGAGCGGCTCTCCCGGCGCAAGCACGGTCACCGGCCGGTGCCCTTCGCCGCGTGGGAGCTGCCGGAGCTGGCCGCCCGCTGGTGCCTCGAGGAGGCCGGGCTCGAGCCCGCCGACCTCGACGCGGTGGCCTACTCCTACGACCCTGCGCTGGCGCGGCCCGCCCACACGCTGGGCCTGGACGACCCGTGGGACCACCTGCGCCAGGAGTACGCCCGCCGGGCGCCCGGCTTCCTCGCCACCGCCCTTCCGGGCCTCGACCCCGGCATCGTCCGCTTCGTCCCCCACCACCTCGCGCACGCCGGGTCGGCGGGGCTCGCCGCGCCCGGCGGGGACACCGACGTGCTCGTCCTCGACGGCCGCGGCGAGGTCGCCAGCCACCTCGCCGGGCGCTACGTCGGCGGCCGGTTCGAGGCGCTCGCCGCCCAGTCACTGCCGCACTCGCTCGGCCTGCTCTACGAGGACGTCACCGCGCACCTCGGCTTCCTGCGCAGCAGCGACGAGTACAAGGTCATGGCGCTCGCGTCCTACGGCACCCCCCGCTTCCTCGGTGAGCTGCGCGAGACGGTCCGGGCCACCGACGACGGCGGCTTCCGCACCGACGCCCCCGACTGGGACGCGCTCGTCAAGGCCCGCCGGCCCGACGAGCCGTGGACCGCCGACCACGCCGACCTCGCGGCGAGCGTCCAGGCCCGGCTCGAGGAGGTGCTCCTCGACCTCGTCCGCTGGCTCCACGGGCGCACCGGCGGCACCCGGCTCGCCCTGGCCGGCGGCGTCGCCCTCAACTGCGTCGCCAACACCCGGGTCTTCGCCGAGGGGCCGTACGAGTGCGTGTGGGTGCAGCCGGCCGCGGGCGACGCCGGGACCGCCCTGGGGGCGGCCCTGCAGGTGGCCCGCTCCGGGGGCGACCCCTGCCGGCCCATGACGGGCGCCGACCTCGGGCGCGGCTGGAGCGACGCGCAGCTGGAGCAGGCGCTGCGCACGGCCAAGCTGCCCTTCGAGCGCCCCGCCGACCTCGCGGACACGGTCGCGCAGTGTCTCGCCGACGACGGGATCGTCGCGTGGTTCCAGGGCCGCAGCGAATACGGCCCACGGGCGCTCGGCCACCGCTCGCTCCTGGCCCACCCCGGCCGGGCCGAGAACCTCGAGCGGCTCAACGACGTCAAGGGCCGGGAGCAGTTCCGTCCCGTCGCGCCGATGGTCCTCGAGGACCGGGCTGCGCAGCTGTTCTCCCGGGGCCCGCTGCCCTCCCCCTACATGCTCTTCGTCCACGACGTGGAGCCCTCCTGGCGTGGCCGCATCCCCACCGTCGTCCACGTCGACGGCACGGCCCGGGTGCAGACGGTGAGCCACGCCGACGAGCCGCTCGTGGCCCGCATGCTGGAGCGCTTCGCCGCCCGCACCGGGCTGCCGGTCGTGGTCAACACGAGCCTCAACACCTCCGGCCGCCCCATGGTGGACAGCCCGCAGGACGCGCTGGAGTGCTTCGGGTCGGCGCCGGTCGACCTGCTCGCCCTCGGGCCCTTCGTCGTGCGCCGACCTCGGGTGGGCTGATGGGCGAGCCGCTGACCACGATCGTCGTGCCCTCGCTCGGGCGGCCGAGCCTGCTCGCGCTGCTCGAGGCGCTGGCCGGTGGCACCGCGCGGGTCGACGCACCCGTGCTCGTCGTCGACGACCGTCCGGGAGCAGGAGGTGCACCCCTGCGGGACGCGCTGCGCGGCGTGGGGCTGCCCGAGCTGACGGTCGTGACCTCAGGCGGGCGGGGCCCCGCGGCGGCCCGCAACCTCGGCTGGCGCCGAGCGCGCACCCCGTGGGTGTCCTTCCTCGACGACGACGTCGTGCCCGACCCGACCTGGTATGCCGCCCTGCTCGTCGACCTCGCCGGCGCCGGGGCCGATGTGGCGGGCAGCCAGGGCAGGGTGCGGGTGCCGCTGCCCCGACACCGGCGACCCACCGACTGGGAGCGGTCGACCGCAGCGCTCGCGCGGGCCCAGTGGATCACTGCCGACCTCAGCTATCGACGTGCGGCCCTCGCCGCGGTCGGCGGGCTCGACGAGCGCTTCGCGCACGCCTTCCGCGAGGACTCGGACCTCGGCCTGCGAGTCACCGCGGCCTACGGACGGATCCAGCGCGGCGAGCGGTGGGTCACCCACCCGGTGCGGCCGGAGACCGACTGGGTGAGCGTGCGCCGGCAGGCAGGCAACGCCGACGACGTCCTCATGGCGCGGCTGCACGGCCCCGGCTGGCGCGACCGGGCCGGTGCGCCACGGGGCCGCCGCCGCCGACACCTGCTCACGGCGGCCTCGGGGGTCGTCGGCGCGGCCGCGCTGGCAGCGGGGTGGCGGCGGACCGGCATACTCGCCGGAGCCGGATGGCTCGCCGGCACCGCCGAGCTGGTCACGGCGCGGGTGGCGCCCGGGCCTCGCGACCGGGCCGAGGTGCGCCGAATGCTGCTGACCAGCGCCGCGATCCCGTTCGCCGCGTCCTGGCACTGGCTGCGCGGCCTCTGGCGGCACCGCGCGGCGCCCCCGTGGCGGGGGCTGCCCGAGCTCGTCCTGTTCGACCGCGACGGGACACTCGTGCGGGACGTGCCCTACAACGGCGACCCCGAGCGGGTCGAGCCGGTGCCGGGCTGCCGCGAGGCGCTCGACCGGCTGCGGCACGCAGGAGTGCGGGTCGGAGTCGTGACGAACCAGTCCGGCCTCGCCCGGGGCCTGCTCACGCCGACGGACCTCGCCGCGGTCAACGCCCGCATCGAGCACCTGCTCGGGCCCTTCGACGTGTGGCGGTGGTGCCCGCACGGCCCAGACGACGGCTGCGGCTGCCGCAAGCCGGCTCCCGGCCTGGTCAAGGCCGCCTGCGCCCACGTCGACGTCGACCCCTGCCGGTGCGTCGTCGTCGGCGACATCGGCAGCGACGTCGAGGCCGCCCGCGCCGCTGGTGCCGCGGGCGTGCTCGTGCCGACGTCGGCGACCCGCCGGGAGGAAGTCTCCGCCGCGAGTCACGTGTGCCCGAGCGTCCCCGCCGCCGTCCACGACGTCCTGGAGGGCCGGTGGTGAGGCACAGCGTCGTGGTCCGGCTCGACAACGCGGGGGACGTGCTGCTGGCCGGCCCAGCGGTGCGCGCCGTGGCGGCCGGCAGCGACCGCGTCACCCTGCTCGTCGGTCCGGCCGGCGAGGCGGCGGCGCGTCTGCTGCCAGGCGTCGACGACGTGCTCGTGTGGCGCTGCCCGTGGATCGACCCTGCCCCCCCGCCGGTCGAGCGGGAGGATGTCGAGCGCCTTGTCGGCCTGCTGCGCAGCCTGCGGGCGGACCGGGCGCTGGTGCTCACCTCCTTCCACCAGTCGCCCCTGCCGACGGCTCTGCTGCTGCGGCTGGCGGGCATCCCCTGGGTCGGGGCGATCAGCGAGGACTACCCGGGCGCGCTCCTCGACCTGCGGCACCGCCTGCCCGAGCACCTGCCCGAGGATCTGCCCGAGGCCGAGCGCGCCCGCTCGCTCGCCGAGGCGGCCGGCTTCGCCCTGCCGCCCGGCGACGACGGCCGGCTCGCGCTGCGCGGCCCCCTGCCAGCGGCGCCCGTGCCGGTCGGGGGCGAGCCCTACGTCGTGCTTCACCCCGGGACGTCGGTGCCCGCTCGCGCCTGGCCGGCGCAGCGGTATGCCGAGGTCTGCCGGCTGCTCCTGGCCGCCGGGCACCCGGTGCTCGTCACCGGCGGACCCTCCGAGCGCGCGCTCACGGCCGAGGTCGTCGCCGACTCGGGCGCGGTCGACCTCGGGGGCCGCACCTGCCTGGCCGAGCTGGCAGCGGTGCTCGCGGGCGCGGGCGTCGTCGTCGTCGGGAACACCGGCCCGGCCCACCTCGCCGCGGCGGTGGGCACACCGGTGGTCTCCCTCTTCGCCCCGACCGTGCCGGCGGGGCGGTGGCGGCCCTACCGCGTGCCGACCGTGCTGCTCGGCGACCAGCACGCGGTGTGCCGGGGCAGCCGGGTGACCCGCTGCCCCCATCCCGGGCACCCGTGCCTGACCTCCGTCACGGCGGCCGACGTGCTGGTCGCAGTGACCGAGCTCCTCGGCACCCGGACACCGGCCCGTCCGCCCGCTCGTCCACCCGCCCGTCCATCCGCCCGCGACGACCTCGCGACCTCAGGAGGTGGCAGATGAGAGTTGCCCTCGTCTCGGAGCACGCCAACCCGCTCGCCGCGCTCGGAGGGGTCGACGCCGGCGGGCAGAAC
>CALMNV010000053.1 GCA_937873285.1 uncultured Intrasporangium sp.
GACCGATGCGCTGATCGCGTCGGCGTGGGCCGACCTCGAGTCGGAGCTCCGATCGCTCGGCGACCTCGGCCCGCGCGCGCCCGCCCTCTCGCTGCCGGCCTGGATCGAGGCCGAATCCGCCGAGCACTTCGAATCGATCGGCGACGTGCTGGCGCCGCTCGGCGATCCCGTCGGCACGCGGCTGCGCGTCCTGCGCCTCCTCCTGCGGCCGAACGTCAGCGGCGCGTTCTTAGACCACGTCCGCGGGCAGCAGCACGAGCTCCGTGCGAGCGGCGACCTGATCGCGGCCCTGATGGGACGGCGGACCTCGGGCGTGCGCGACGAGTACACCTCGGTCGCGCTGTGGCGCGACGACGATGCGCTGACGCAGGCGACGCACGGCTCCACCGACCGTCCGGTCGGCTGGGACGAGCTCGCCGAGTGGGCCGAGTCCTACGAGACCCGGACGTACGACGCGGTGACGACGGCCCTCGCCAGGGCGTGAACCAGGTGCGGCAGCGCACCCCTGTTGCCTGCCCGCACCGCGCTCCTGACCCGCTGGAGCCGGGCCGCCACGCACCGAGAAGCGGGGATTCGTGCTCAGCGTGCTCTAGGGTGAGCGCATCCACCACGCGCCGATGGGTGCGGGCAACGAGGAGGCACCGATGGCTGACGAGACGTACAAGGGCGAGTTCTACTGCGTCAAGTGCAAGGAGAAGCGCGAGGCGGAGGGCAAGGTCGTCGTGTCCGACAACGGGCGGCGGATGGCCAAGGGCCAGTGCCCCGTCTGCGGCACCAACCTCAACCGCATCCTCGGCAAGGCCTGACCGCACGTCGCCTGTGGACGAGCCGGCTGCGACCGGAGCGGGGGCTGAGAGGCTGGAAGCGTCGCCGGGGCGCGCCGCGCCCGATCCGGAAGGAGCCTCCTCGTGCACCGCCGCCCCCGGATCAAGCCCTGGCTCCCGGCCATCCGGCGCCGACACGGCGAGCTGCAGTTCGGCCTGGCGCCCGGTGGGCTGATCCTGTCTGGAGTCACCTCCGTCGAGGCGGCCCTCATCGGTCGCCTCGACGGGTCGCTCTCGCGCGAGGCGTCCTTCGTCGAGGCGGTCCGGCACGGGGTGTCGGCCGCCCGGTGGCGCGAGCTGCTCGGCCTGCTGGACAGCGAGGGCGTGCTCGAGCCGCCGGAGCCCACCCCCACACCTGAGAGCCCCCCTGGCGGCCACGTCCTCGTCGAGGGCACGGAGCCCCTGGCCTTCGACATCGCGACGGTGCTGCGCCGGTGCGGTGCGGTGCGCGTCAGCCACGGCCGACCGGCGGTCGACGTGGTGCGGGCGGACCCCACCCACGAGGCGCCGGCGCTCGCGGTGCTGGTCGGCGCGCAGGCCATCGACCCGCGCCGTGGTGACGTGTGGCTGCGACACGGCATCCCCGTCCTGCCGGTCGTGCCGGCCGCAGCAGGGTTCGCCGTCGGCCCGGTCGCCGAGCGTTGCCCGCACACGCCGTGCCTCTGGTGCCTCGACCTGCACCGCGCCGACCGGGACGGCGAGTGGCCGACGCTGCTCGCCCAGCTCTGCCAGACGGAGCAGCGGATCGTGCCGTTGGACCCCGAGGTCGCTCCTGTCCAACCGGCCGTCTCGGCCCTGGTCGCCGGCACGGTCGCGCTGCTGGCCCTGCGCGTGCTGGCCGGGGAGCGCCCGCCGGAGGGAGTGTCGGTCGAGGTCGGCGCCTCGTGGCCGCGCATGGACCACCGGCGCTGGCCCCGGCACCCGCGGTGCCCGCGCCACGACCGGTCCGCGGCCACTTCGGCCACCCGCCCCGCGTGACCTTCGCGCGGCCGGCGCAGCTGACCGGGTGGTCAGCGGACTCCGGCTCAGGTGCCGCAGAACGTCCGGTAGGCGCCGAAGCCCTCCGGGGCGGCGGCGGCGTAGCCCTCGAGCCCCGGGCGCTCGGTGAAGGGCGCGGTCACCGCGTCGAGGAGGCCGGCCAGTGCGCCGAGGTCGCCGTCGGTCGCGGCGGTCAGGGCCGCCTCGACGACGTGGTTGCGCGGGATGTAGACGGGGTTGACCCGGTCCATGGCCTGGGCATCGGGCCCCAGCGCCGCCCAGCGCGTCGCCCATCGCTCGTATGCCGGTCGGTCGCGGAAGAGGTCACGCGCCGGACCGGCGTCGCCCCGCGCCGCCGCGCCGAGGTGGCGAAAGCACGTCGTGTAGTCGACGCGCTCGGCCCGCAGCAGGCCCAGCAGGTCGTCGACGAGGGGCGTGGCCACCGCCGCCGACACGCCGGTGGGCAGTCCCAGCTTGGCCCGCATGCCCGCGGACCACGCGGCGGCATACTCCTCCCGGAACCGGCCGAGGGAGCCGACCGCCAGCTCGACGGCTCGGTCCTGGTCGGGGTGCAGCAGCGGCAGCAGCGCCTCCGCGAGCCGGGCGAGGTTCCACTCCGCGACGAGCGGCTGGTTCCCGTAGGCGTAGCGGCCGCCCACGTCGATCGAGCTGAACACCGTGGCGAGGTCGAACGCGTCGAGGAAGGCGCACGGCCCGTAGTCGATGGTCTCGCCCGAGATCGTCATGTTGTCGGTGTTCATCACCCCGTGGACGAAGCCGACGAGCATCCACTTCGCGACGAGCGCAGCCTGAGCCGACACGACCGCCTCGAAGAGCGCGAGGTAGGGCTGCCCCGCCTCGGCGGCAGCGGGGTAGTGACGCTGGACGGCATGGTCGGCCAGGCGGCGCAGGAGATCGGCGTCGCCGGTGGCGGCGGCATACTCGAAGCTGCCCACCCGCAGGTGGCTGCTCGCGACCCGGGCGAGCACCGCCCCCGGCAGCACGGTCTCGCGACGCACCGGACGCCCGGTCGCGACCACCGCCAGGGAGCGCGTCGTGGGGATGCCGAGCGCATGCATCGCCTCGCTGACGACGTACTCGCGCAGCATGGGGCCGACTGCGGCCAGGCCGTCGCCGCCTCGGGCGAAGGGCGTGCGTCCGGAGCCCTTGAGGTGCAGGTCGCGCAGCCGGCCGCTTGGGTCCTGCAGCTCGCCGAGGAGCAGCGCCCGGCCGTCGCCGAGGCGGGGAGAGTAGCTGCCGAACTGGTGCCCGGCATACGCCTGCGCGACCGGGCCTGCGCCGCGGGGAGCGAGCTCGCCGACGAGCAGGCGCACGCCGTCGGGTGTGCGCAGCGCCGCGGGGTCGAGCCCGAGCTCAGAGGCGAGCGGCTCGTTGAGCACGAGCAGCCGCGGGTCGGGAGTCTCCTCGGCCTGCCAGGGGATCGCCAACTCGGCGAGCTCACGCGCGAATCGGTTCCCGAGGCGAACGGCCGGAAGGGGTACGACGCTCACACCCTCGACGGTACGTGGCGGCGGGAGGGGCTGCCGCTGGTCGGCGGCCGGCGACGGTGGCCCGCTCCCCGGCCCGGAGACGCCGGAGGTGGGTCAGGCGCTGATGATGTCCCGACGCTGCAGGCGCAGCCGACGGCGCTCGCGCTCGGACAGCCCGCCCCAGATGCCGAACCGCTCGTCGTTGGTCAGCGCCGCCTCCAGGCATTCGGCGCGCACCGAGCAGCCGGTGCAGACGCGCTTGGCCTCGCGGGTGGAGCCGCCCTTCTCCGGGAAGAAGGCCTCGGGGTCGGTCTCGGCGCACAGCGCGTCGCGGCGCCACTCGTCGTCCGCCATCGAGAGGGAGGTCCACGGCGACGCGGGCGCGGTCTCCGCCGCGGAGGAATCGGTGAGCAGGGTCAGGAAAGGACGGGAGAAGGAAGACACGGGAAGCTCCTCAGGACGACGGTGACCAGCGTGACGGACCGGTACGGGCTGGCTGCTGTCCGGAACGTTACGGATCCGTGACCCTCGGTGGCTTCGGCACAAACAACGAAACGGCACCGTCCGTTTGGCGGTATGTGGCGACGCGCCGGCGTGCCCACCGATGTCGCCGTGCGCGGGTCTCTCGGTCTCGCCGGCGCCCGCGGATGTGCTGCCGCAAGGTGGCGCCGGGGTGGTCCGGAGCAGGGTCAGGGCATGCGGAGGGGCCGGGACCGCCAGCGGAGCTTCCCGGTGAGCTGGCTCAGGTGTCGGTCGAGCCGGCGCCCGGTCGAGCAGACGGCCGGTCGGGCGAGCAGCTCGACCTCCGCCCGCAGCGCGGCACGGCGGTGCTCCAGGACCGCCACCTCGGCGACGAGGGCGGCGTAGCGCGAGGCGGCGTCCTGGGCCTGCCGCTCCCTCGTGGCGGCCGCGTCGGCGTCCGCCCGCCGGCGCTGGTCGCGCGCGGCGTCCAGCATCGCGACGATCTCGCCGCGGGCCTGTATCCGGGCCGCTGCCACGTCGTGTGCCGCCTGTCGGCGGGCCAGCGCGGCGTCCTCGGCGGCACGCTGCTCCACCAGACGCACCTCCGCCAGGCGTTCCTCGGCCTGGGCCTGCGCCTCGGCGCGGGTCTGCTCGGCCGCCGCCAGGATCCGGCCGGCCGCGGCCGCCGTCTCGGCCATGCGGGCAGTCGCGTCGGCGAGGACGCGCGCTGCCTTGGTCTCGGCGTAGGCGATCCGCCACCGGGCGTACCCGAGCTTCCGGTTCGCCTCGGCTGCTGCGGCGGACCGGTGGGCCTCGGCCTCGGTCCTGATGCCCGCCGCCTCGTCGGCGGCCGCGGCGAGCAGAGCGCCGGCCCGCTGCGACATCCGGAGCAGCTCCGCGCCGCCGGCGGAGTGCGCGAGCAGGTCCTGGGCCGCGACGAGGTCGGCCCGCGTCTGCAGATGCCGCCGCTCGAGGTGCTCGCGCTCGCGGTCGGCGGCGACGAGTTCGTCCTCGGCCCACCGGACGTAGGTGTCGACCTGGAAGCGGTCGTAGCCGAGAACGGCGCGCCGGAACATCGGCGGGGCCTGGAGGACGTCGGACAGGTCGCCGGAGACGTTCGGTCGGCTGCGGTCCGGCGCGTCCGCGCCGAGCGCCGCCTCGACGACGCTCAGGGCGCGTACCGCCCTGTCGGTGTCCGTCTCGACGCTCACTCGTCCCCACTCCCCACGCAGTTCACCCTGAGTTCCGGAACGCTACGGCTCCAGGACGCCGTCAGCCGCCGGTGGCGGACCGCGGATCACCCGGAGGAGCGAGGCGCGGGCAGGCACCCGCAGCCGGCAGACGGAAGGGCCCTCTCGCCCGGGCGGGTGACGGGAGGCGTCACGGCGGTGCCAGACGCGGCGGTGTCGCGCACCGTTGTCCCATGACGCCTGTGCCCACCGAGCCGCTGCCGGGCAGCATGACCGTCCCGCCGCTGTTCGGCTGGGAGAACATCCTGCTCATCCTGATCGTCCTGGTGGCGGTGGCCGTGGCGTTCTTCGTGGCCACGGCGGCCGGAACGGACGCCGACGGCCGCTCGGAGTGGCAGGCAGGCCTGGACGCCAGGTCGCGGGACCGCGGGGACCCGGCGGCCGATCTCGTCGAGCACCCCGCCGAGCCGCAGCCGGCCACCCCCGACTCCTGACCGCCGGCCCCTGGACGAGAGCGGCCCGCCTCCCCGGGGGGAGGCGGGCCGCGCTGCTGGGTGGTGCGGGATCGGGCCGCCGCGTGGCCGCCCCGTCCGGAGCGGATCCGGCTCGCCGCCATCACCAGGGCGATGAGTGCGAGGACCAGGGCGACGGGAAGTGCCAGCTGGTGCGGCCCGAAGGTGGCGATGCCGTCGTCGAGCCGGGCGCCGACGCCGGACAGCTCCGCGCTCCCGTTGGCTCGTCGACGCCCGCCCGGAGCTCGCGCCCACCCGAGGTGAGCTCGGCCGCACCCGTCGTGAGCGCGACGGCGCCGTCCCGCAGCCTGCCTGCCCGTTCGCCATGCCGGTGCTCACTGGCTGTGATGCCGCGCACCTGCACGTCAGCCGTTCGTGTGGTTCCGCTGCGTCCCCATGACGGGGTCATGGGCCAGGTCGGCGGTCCAGGTGGTGCTGCAGGGCCGCCACGACGAGGTCGACGTCGACGAGCGCCCGTTCCTCGCGCCCATGCGCGGGTCGTCGGCGAAGGAGAGCCGCCGGAGGTGCGGAAGGCGCTCGGCCGGCAGCTCGCCGAGGACACGGGCCACCTCCGCGAGGGTGGGGTGCTCACCGTGCCGCTCGACCGGGAGGGTGTCCCCACGCGCGAGCGAAGACGGTTCCGGTCAGGCAGTACGGCCCGCACTCCCGCCGGGGTCCCGGCCCGCGCTGCCCGACGTCCGTCAGGGCGCGACCGGAGAAGTGGGCACCGTGTAGGGAGTTCGCCCGATGTGCCGGTTCCTGCGGACGGTCACCCTCGTCGTCACCAGCTCGACCTCG
>CALMNV010000054.1 GCA_937873285.1 uncultured Intrasporangium sp.
GGCTCGGTCAGGTGCAGCTCGTGCAAGGGCCCGGGCTGGCCGACGCGGCCCGCACCGCGGCCACCCGCACCATCGTCGAGCAGGCGCTGCGCGGTCGGATCCTCGACCGCTCCGGCGAGCCGCTCGCCGCCAACCGCTTCACCACCACCGTCACCGTGCAGCGGGCCGCCCTGCTGGAGGCGAAGGACGGGGGTCGGGGGCTCGTCGCACGCGTCGCGAGTGCGCTGCGCCTGCCCGTCGACCGGCTGTGGGACAGGACGTTCCTCTGCGGCACCGCGGGGGCTCCGCGGCCGCCCGCGTGCTGGGGCGGCTCGCCCTACGTCCCCGTCCCGGTCGCCACCCGGGTGGACCCGCGGGCGGCGTTGTCCCTGCTGGAGCGGCCGGAGAGGTATCCGGGCGTCGGCGTGGTGGTCGAGCCGGCCCGCACCTACCCTCGCCCCGAGGGTGCCGCGGCCGCCCATCTGCTCGGCTACGTGGGGCGCGCCAACGCCGACGAGGTGGCTGCCGGCGCCGGCCGCGTCGACGCGCAGGATGTCGTCGGGCGCAGCGGGCTCGAAGCGCAGTACGACGCGGTCCTACGCGGCACGAACGGGCGCACGGTCGTCTCGGTCGACCCCCGCGGCATCGTGCGCAGCACCCTCTCCCGCACCCCGTCGGTGCCGGGCCGCGACGTCGTCACCTTCCTCGACGCGGGCCTGCAGGCGGACACCGAGAGCGCGCTGCGCCAGACGGTCGAGCGGGCCCGTGCCACCGGCCAGCGCGCCGACTCCGGCGCGGCGGTGGTCCTCGACGTGACCAACGGCGCCGTCGTCGCGGCCGCGAGCTACCCGGCATACGACCCGAACGTCTTTGCCGGGGGCATCTCGGCCGCCGAGCTCGCGCGCCTCACCGACCCCGCCGCCGGCACGCCGCTGCGCTCGCGGCTCACCGCCGAGACCTACCCGCCGGCCTCGACCTTCAAGGTCGTCTCGATGACCGCCGCGGTCAACGCCGGCGCGGCCCTCGACGGTCGCTACGACTGCACCCCCAACCTCCGGGTGGGTGGCCGGCTCTTCGACAACTACGAGTCCCGGGGCTACGGGATGATCGACTTCCACAAGGCGCTCGTCGTCTCGTGCGACACCGTCTTCTACCGACTGGCGTATGCCGCGTGGCTGGCCCAGGGCGGTCTGGCCGCCGGGCCTTCGACGCCCGACCCCTTCGTGGACATGGCGCGGGCCTTCGGCCTGGGCCGGCGCACCGGGGTGGACCTGCCCGGCGAGGCGGCCGGGCGCATCCCGGACCGGGCGTGGAAGCGGGCGAGCTGGGAGGCCGGGCGGGCGAGCACGTGCGCGCGGGCGCGGACCGGATACCCGGAGCTGGCGCGCACCGACCCGGCCCGGGCCCGCTACCTCACGGCGCTCGCCACCGAGAGCTGCGCCACCGGCTTCCAGTACCGTGCCGGCGACGCCGTCAACTTCTCCATCGGGCAGGGCGACCTCGCCGTCACCCCCCTCCAGCTCGCCGTCGTGTATGCCGCCATCGCCAACGGCGGCACGCTGTGGCAGCCGCGGGTCGCCGCCGGCTACCGCGACGCAGCGGCGGCCTCCGGCGCCCCGGTCGCCCAGGCGATCCCGCCGCGCGCCGCCGGCACCGTGCCGCTGCGGCGGGACGTCCTGTCCTATCTGCGCTCGGCGCTCGCCGACGTGCCACGCGCGGGCGGGTCGGCGCAGTCGGCCTTCGCCGGCTTTCCGCTCGAGCGCTATCCCGTGGCCGGCAAGACCGGCACGGGGGAGGTGTTCGGCAGGCAGGCGACGGCGTGGTTCGCGGCATACGGCCCGACGACGAAGCCGAAGTATGCCGTCGTCGCCGTGGTGAGCCAGGGCGGCTCCGGCTCCAAGGTCGCCGCCCCGGCGGTGCGGAGCATCTTCGATGCCATTCTCCGGCGTGGCCTCTGACGGGAGCAGACGTGAACGAGCGGACGTGGAGCGACACGCGGGTGGCCGAGGTGCTCGACCGGGCCTGGGACCGCAGCAGGGTCTCGGTCGCCGGCCGGCTGGAACGGGTGCGCTCCAAGGCGTTCCTCATCGCGCAGAGCGCGGTGGCCGCAGGCCTGGCCTGGTGGGTCGCGAGCGACGTCGTCGGTCACCGCACGCCGTTCTTCGCACCCATCGTCGCCGTCGTGTGCCTCGGCATGTCCTATGGGCAGCGGCTCCGGCGCGTCTTCGAGGTGGCGGTCGGCGTCGCGGTGGGGGTCTTCACCGCGGACGTGTTCGTCTACTTCGTCGGGACCGGTGCGTGGCAGGTCGGCACTGTCGTGCTGCTGGCCATGGTCCTCGCGCACGTCCTCGACGGAGGTCCGGTGCTGGTGACGCAGGCGGCGGTCCAGAGCATCGTGGTCACGACGCTCGTGACGACGCCGGGACAGGCGTTCACCCGGTGGCTCGACGCCCTCATCGGCGGTGCCGTCGCTCTCGTGGCGGCCACCGTCGTGCCCCAGGCGCCGCTGCGGCGGCCACGCGTGCTGGCGTCCCAGGTCGTGCGCACCATCGGCGAGCTGCTGCGGCGGACGGTCGCGAGCGCGCAGGCTGGAGACGTCGAGGAGGCCGCGGCGGTGCTTGCCTCGGCGAGGGGCACCGACTCGCTGCTGCGCGACCTGCGCACCGCGGCGGACGAGGGGCTCTCGGTCATCGCCAGCTCGCCGTTCTCCCGGTCGCACGCGCCGGGGGTGCGCAAGATGGTCGACCTGGTCGAGCCCCTCGACCGTGCCATGCGCAGCACCCGGGTCCTCGTGCGCCGCGTCGTGGTCGCGGTGGGTCGTGAGGAGCGGCTGCCGGCCGGCTACCACGAGCTGCTCGAGGACCTCGCCGTGGCGAGCGAGGTCATCGCCCGAGCGTTGGCCGAGAACGCGTCGCCGGAGGTGGGCCGGTCCGCTGTGCTCGCCGTCGCGGCCCAGACCGGACGCGTGCCCCGCACCGCCAGCTTGGCCACCGAGACGGTCCTCGCGCAGGCCCGGTCGGTGGTCGTCGACCTGCTGCGCCTGACGGGGATGGAGGTCGACGACGCGATCGCGGCCCTGCCGCCGGAGCGCCCGCGCGCGTGACGAGCGTGCGGGCGCTCCGGCGGCAGGGCGGCATACCGGCTCGATCTCCCGGCGACAGGCCGGGCGGCAGGCTTCGGAGTCAGGCCAGACTCAGGCCGACGGGGTGGTCTCGTGTGGCATGTCCGGCAGCTTCTGCACGCGGGGGTCGCCCGCGTCGGCGAAGTAGTCGGCCGGGATGGTGTCGTCGCGGCCCTCCGGCGCCTTGGCGGCCCGCAGCAGCAGCGTGGCGAGGGTGGCGACGACGACGTTGAGCACGAAGGCGGTGACGGCGATGTAGCCGAGGTCGCCGATGCCCGGGATCGCGGCGAGCGAGCCGCCGAACGGCGCCTTGGTCACCGGGTTGACGACGTTGTATGCCGCCAC
>CALMNV010000055.1 GCA_937873285.1 uncultured Intrasporangium sp.
GCTCCACCCGGGTGAAGTGCTCCACGTCGAGGCACTCGACGTAGACCAGGGGGCAGTCGCGCTCGAGGAGCTGCTCACCGCCGAGCAGCACCTCCAGCTCCATGCCCTCGACGTCGATCTTCACCGCCGCCACCCGACCACCGAAGTCCATCTCGTCCAAGGTGGTGATCGCGACCTGGTCCCGCTCCGCCAGCTCGTCGAGCACGATGCGCTGGCCGCCGAGGTTCGCGACGTCGTCGAGGACCAGCGATCCTCGGCCCGCCGCGACGCCGACTCCCTGCCGGTGGATGTGCACCCGGTCCGTCACCTCGTTCAGCTGCGCCGACGTGCGGATTGCCTCGGCCAGGTGGACGTCCGGCTCGAAGGCGTGCACCCGACAGCCAGCGACGCACGCGAGGTAGAGGGTGTGGTTGCCGACGTTGGCCCCCACGTCGACGACGATGTCGTCACGACCTACCCTGCCGGCGATGTCCTGGAGCAGCGCCTCCTCGTAGGGCCGCTGCTCGGCCGCCACCCGCCCCTGGATGTAGTCCGTCTCCGCGTCGGGCACGGCAAGCAGAAAGGAAGTGCCGCCGGTGACCACGTGGGCGACCTTCGCCGGCGCTTGAGATTCCATCGTCGTCCCTCAGGGATGTGCCGTCAGCGCCAGACACCGCGGGTGTCGATGAGCGCCTTCTCCGCCAGCAGCCGCCGGTCGACGTGCTTGAACTCCCTGTGGTCCACCAGCAGCACGATGATGTCCGCCTGCCGGATCGCCTCGGCGGTGGGCTCCAACGTGACGTTGTCCAGGGCATTCAGCGCGGGAGGAAGCTCGTCGATGTTGGGCTCGACCGCGAGAATGCGCGCCTCCGGGTGGCGCTGCGCAAGCTGCTTGGTGATCTCCAGCGCCGGCGACTCGCGCAGGTCGTCGATGTCTGGCTTGAACGCGAGCCCGAGCGCCGCGATGACCGGCTCCTTGTAGCGGTCGGCGCGGGCCGCGACCTTGCCGAGGACGACCTCCGGCTTGTGGTCGTTCACCTCGCGCGCCGTCCGGATGAGGCGCGCCTCCTCGGGCGCCGCGCTCACGATGAACCACGGGTCCACCGCGATGCAGTGGCCGCCGACTCCGGGGCCCGGCTGCAGGATGTTGACGCGGGGATGCTTGTTGGCCAGGTCGATGAGCTCGAACACGTTGATCTCGAGACGCTCCGCGATGATGGACAGCTCGTTCGCGAAGGCGATGTTCACGTCGCGGAACGAGTTCTCGGTGAGCTTTGCCATCTCCGCCGTGGTGGCGTCTGTCAGGTGCAGCTCGGCGCGGCAGAACGTCTCGTAGAGGTCCCGGGCGCGCTCGGCCGCCTCTGGCGTGAGCCCACCGATGATGCGGTCGTTGGTCACCAGCTCGATCATCACCCGACCCGGCAGGACCCGCTCGGGGCAGTGCGCGAACTGCACCAGCGGGCGGTCGTTGGAGCCGTCCAGGGAGAGGTCGGGCCGCGCCTGCAGCACGCGTTGCGCCATGTGCACCGTCGCACCCGGGGGCGAGGTCGACTCCAGGATGAGCAGCTCACCGCCCTCCAGCTGCGGGATGATGGCGTCGGTGGCGGCGTCGATGTAGCTGAGGTCGGCCTCGTAGCCGTCCTTGAAGGGCGTCGGCACCGCGACGATGTAGGTGCTCGCCTTCGGCGTCTCCTTCTGGGCCGAGAGCATGCCCTGGCTGACCGCACCGGCTACATGGGTCGCGAGGTCGGGCTCGACGAACGGCACCTCACCGCGGTTCACCGCGTCCACGTGCCGGTCGCTGACGTCCACGCCGACGACCTTGACGCCGTTGGTCGCCAGGATGGCGGCGGTCGGCAGCCCGATGTAGCCGAGGCCGATGACGGCGACTGTCTTGGCTGTCATGTGCGTCCTCTGTTCCTTCAGGTGAAGATGTGTTCACTGGGCTGCCCATACACGAGCACCCGTGCGTTGGCCAGCAGGTGCGCGGAGGTCGTTTCCCAGGTGTGGCTCGCGCCGGACCGTCTCATTTGGACGAAATTGAACCTATCGCATGAGTAGATGGTCAGGCCCCCGGCGACCACTCTGCGGAGCAGCCCGGTGTCCTCGCCGCGGCTCACCTCGGGGAAGGGGTGGGCCACGGCAACCTCCCGCCGCATCGTCAGCGTCGGCCCCATGACGAAGTCGGTGAAGCGGTGCTCCCGCTCCGGGAAGCGCACGATCGTCACGTCCTGCGCCTCCAGGTACATGTGGTGGGCCTGCTTGCCCACCACGTCGGCGCCCGAGTAGTCGAGCGCGTGCAGCTGGTCGCCGAGGTAGCACGCGCCGTACAGGTCGTCGTCGTCCATCTTGGCGACCACCTCGCCGTCCGCCGCGGCGACGAGCCGGTTGAGGCACGCCCCGAGGGTCTGCGAGGCCTCTGCCGTGAGGATCGTCACCGACTCCAGGCCGAGCTCCCGGGCCCGCTCGCGCACGCCGTCGGGAGAGAAGCCGTGCGTGAGCAGCACGAGCTGCACGTCGACGTCCCGCTGCCCCGCGACGGTCTCGAGCGCGTGCCCCACCTGGTGCGGGCGGTTGGTCGCCACGAGCGCGCTGACGCTCCGCGGTCGCAGGCCGCCACGCCCGAGACCCGTCTCGGCGAGCACCGCGTCGAGCCGCCGGGTGTAGGTGTGCTCGCGCCAGATCCGCCGCTGCGCCACGTGCACCATGTGGTCGCGCAGCTGGGGACTGGCGACGACGGCCCGCAGCGTCCACTCGGCCTCGGCCGGCGAGTCCACCTGGAGCACCTCGTCCGCCGCGAAGAAGTGCCCGATCGCCGGGCTGGGCGTCGAGACGACAGGCGTGCCGCACGCGGTGATCTCGAAGATCCGCCGGGCGCACATGCTCGGGCTCGTGACGACGGAGTTGACGTTGAGGAACGCCTTGTACATCCGGTATGCCGTGAGCATCTGGGCATAGCCCAGCGAGCCGACGACCCGCTCCCCCAGCCTGCCGGGGAACTGGTAGCGCTCGTCGCCGCCGAGGTAGCGGGAGAAGATCTCCAAGCCCAGCGGCATACGGCCACTGACCCGCTCGGCCGCGCCGAGGAGCAGGTCCATCTGCGCGCGCCGCTCGGGATACTTGTGCGCGAAGTACATCCCGGCGAAGGCGATGTCGCGCGCGGCGTGGCCCCTGCTCGGGCGCACGGGGTTGTGCAGTGACTGCTGCGCCGCGAAGGGCATCACCCCGACCCGGTCGTGCCCGAGGTCGCGCCGGTAGTCCGCGACCCGCTCGGAGTCGGTCGTCAGCACCCGGTCGAAGAGCCGGGCGGCGGGCAGGAAGTCGTCATAGTGGACCGGGTCCTCCTTGTTCCAGAAGACGGTCGGTATGCCGCGTGCCCGACACCAGGCGACGAGCTCGGCGAGCGCGGGGCGGGGCGCCGACGGGCCGGTGAGGGCGAACTGCCACGCGTCGCCGTTGCCGTGCCAGGCGGACTCGACGAAGAGCAGGTCCACCGGCTGCGCCTCGAGCTGGTCGCGCCACGCGCCGGGCGTCACCTGGACCTGGTGCCACTCGTAGTGCAGCGCCAGCCGGGAGAAGTCGTCGAGGATGACCGCCACCCGCAGGTCCGGCCGGCGGGGGGCCCGCGCCGGCAGCGGCCAGGGCGGCACGACGAGCGGCCCGGGCGCGCCGGGCGACGCGTCGGGGCTGCCCGCAGCGATCCGGGCGCGCCGGCGGTAGGTGCGCAGCTGCGCCAACCCGCCGCGGCGCAGGTGCCACAGGGAGCGGCGCAACTGGACCAGCGGTCCGGCCGACGGCGCCATGGCGCTCCTCCCGCATCTCGCCCGCCGAGGGACGGACTTCACGAACGCCCACAATGTACTCGGGCGCCTCGCCCGGCCGCGCCAAGCGCCCAGAAGGATGCGAGGTTCCGCGCAGGCGTGCGGCACAATGGCACACATGGGCAGATTTAGGTCGGCCGACGTGTCGCTTGGCGCCGTCGCCGTCCTCGCGAACATCGCCCTCGTCGCCGGTGTCGTGCTCTTCACCACCGGCCAGGGGCTGAACGGCTCGCCGGGGCCCAGCCCCACCACGGCTGCCACCCGGACGGCGACGCGCAGCCCCCTGCCCTCCCGCACGGCGGTCCCCACGACGCCGCCGACGCTGACTGCCGCCGCCGTGCTCGCGACCCGGCCCGCCGTCACCGTGGCGGTCCTCGGCGACGGCACCGGCGACGAGCCAGGCGAGTGGGTCGGCGTGTGGGCCCGGCTGCTGGGCCAGGACCGCAGCGTCATGCTGCACGGCCTCGACCCCGCCGACCCGACGCAGTATGCCGCGGCGGAGAGGCTCGGCTCCGGCGCGAGGACCGCGGTGGTCTACAACGGCAGCCGGCGCGGCGCCTCGGCCGACTATGCCGCGAAGCGGCTCCAGTTCCTCGTGCCGCGCGCCCCCGACGTGGTGCTGCTCAACTACGGCCGGGACGACACCGCCGGCGTCGTCGCCGGCCAGCTCGACATGACGTTGCGCGCCCTGCGCGCGGCGTGGCCGCAGGTCCCGGTCGTCGTGGTGCTGCAGCCGCCGACCCGCGACGACACGTCCGCGCCGGTGCGATCCGCCGTCGCCGGGTGGGCCCGGGGGCGCGCGCTGCAGGCCATCGACGTGGCTGCGGCCTTCCGCGCGGCCGGTGACCCCAACTCGTTCGTGTCGGTGACCGACCCGCCCAGCGTCAACGCCCGCGGCGGACGGCTGTGGGCCGAGGCGGTCCAGCGCGCGCTGGAGCACCTCCCCGTCGGCGTACGGGAAGGACAGCGCC
>CALMNV010000056.1 GCA_937873285.1 uncultured Intrasporangium sp.
GCGAGGTTGGCGCACTGGACGGCGGCTCCCGCCGTGCCCTTGGTGAGGTTGTCGACGGCGGCGACGACGACGGCCCGGCCGGCCCGCTCGTCGACGGCGACCTGCAGGTGCACGCAGTTGCTGCCGAGCACGTCCGCCGTGCGCGGCCACTGTCCTTCGGGCAGCAGGTGGACGAACGGCTCGCCCGCGTAGGCGTCCTCCCACGCGCGCCGCACGGCCCCCGGCTGGGCGCCCTCGGCAAGCCGCGCCGTGCAGCTGGCGAGGATGCCGCGCGGCAGGGGCGCGAGCGTCGGCGTGAAGGACACGGTCACCGGCCTGCCGGCCGCCCGCGTGAGGTTCTGCTCGATCTCCGGCGTATGCCGGTGGGTGCCCCCGACCCCGTAGGCCGAGAGGGAGCCCATCACCTCCGCGCCGAGCAGGTGCGGCTGAACGGACCGCCCGGCGCCCGACGTGCCGGACGAGGCGACGACGACGACGTCCTCGGCGGCGAGGACGCCCGCGGCGAGGCCGGGCGCCAACGCGAGGGAGATGGCCGTGGGATAGCAGCCCGGCACCGCGATGCGGCGGGTGCCCGCGAGCTGCTTCCGCTGGCGGCCGCCGGCGGCGAGCGGCAGCTCGGGCAGGCCGTAGGGCCACGACCCGGCATACGGCCGGTCGTAGAAGCTCGTCCACGCGCCCTCGGACTCCAGGCGGAAGTCGGCTCCGCAGTCGACGACGATGACATCATCGCGGAGCTGGTCGACGAGGGCGGCCGAGTGACCGTGCGGCAGGGCGAGGAAGACGACGTCGTGACCCGCCAGCGTGTCCGCGCTCGTGTCCGCGACGACGCGGGCGGCCAGCGGGCCGAGGTGGGGGTGCAGCTGCCCGAGCCGTCTGCCCGCGCTGGCGCCGGCCGTGACCGCTCCGACCTCGAGCTCGGGGTGGCCGAGGAGCAGGCGGAGGATCTCACCTCCGGCGTAGCCGCTCGCTCCTGCCACCGCTGCGCTGATCACGATGCATGAATATACACGCTGGTGCATAACCGCGCATGGGCAGCCTGCGACCTCAGCGTTGGCTCGCTCCGGTGTCCGCCGCCGCCGCCGCGACGGCGGCGTCGCGGAACCCGTTGACCTCCTCGGTCGTCAGGGTGCGGTCGGGCGCTCGGAAGGTCAGCCGGTAGGCCAGCGACTTCGATCCAGCCTCCAGCCGCTCGCCCGAGTAGAGGTCGAACAGGGCGAGCGCCTCGAGGTCGTTGCCGGCCCCCCGGCGCAGCGCTGCCTCGACGGCGGCGGCGGGCACGTCGTGGCGCACGAGCAGCGCGACGTCGGTGTGGGCCGGTGGGTAGGTCGAGAACGGGCGCGCCGACACGGGTGCCCGGCTCGCCTCGGTGAGCACCTCGACGTCCAGCTCGGCGGCCACGGTGCGGGGTGGCAGCTGCAGCGCGGCGAGCGCCGCGGGGTGCAGCTCGCCGGCGTGCCCCACGAGGGTGCCGTCCTGCAGCGCTATGCGGGCGCACCGCCCGGGGTGCCACGGCGCCACCTCGTCGGCCGACACGACGACCGGCACGGCGAGGGCCTGGGCCACGGTCTGGGCGGCGGCGACCATGTCGGTCCAGTCGGCGGGCCGCCCCGGACCCCACCACCCGGCCGGCTCGGCCAGACCGGTCGCCGCCACCGCAACGTGCCGTGGCTGGGCGGGGACGGCGGCATACAGCTGCTCGATCACGGCGTCGGCCGGCCGCCGGTCCACCCCGGGCACCGGCGCGGCGCGCAGCGGGCCACCCGGCCGGAAGACGAGGCCGAGCTCGAAGAGCGCGACGTCCCTGGCGCCGCGGGAGACGTTGCGCCGGAGCGCGTCGGCGAGGGTCGCCAGCACGGTGGTGCGCAGCAGCGGCCGCTCGTCCGAGATGGGGTTGGCCAGCCGCACGGCGACCCGGCGGTCGTCGTCGCTCAGCTGCAGCTGGTCGGCGAGCTCCACCGGGACGAAGGGATAGGTCAGCACCTCGGTGAACCCGGCGCCGGCAAGCGCGTCGGCCACGGTGCGCCGCACCCGCTGCCCGTGGGTCAGGCCCTGGCCGTTGCTCGGGGTGGGCACGATGGAGGGGATCTTGTTGTAGCCGTCGATCCGCGCGACCTCCTCCGCGTAGTCCGCCGCGGGGAACTCGCTGTCGAGGTCGGGGCGCCAGGACGGCGGGGTGACGAGCACGTGCCGCGGGTCGGCGGCGTCGGCGGCGTCGGCGTCGGCGTCGGCGGCAACCGTGCAGCCGAGGTCGCGCAGGATCGTGACGACCCGCTCGCGGGGGTAGTCGAGACCGACGATGCGCGAGGGCTCCGTGACGTCGAGCCGGTATGCCGCCGGCCGCGTCGTGCGGTCGACGTCGCTGACGCCCGGGTCGGCGGTCCCGCCGCCCAGCTCCACGAGCAGGTCGACGGCCAACTGGGCCGCGGCCGGCGCCACCTGCGGGTCGACGCCACGCTCGTAGCGCTTCGAGGCCTCGGTGACGAGCCGGTGCCGCCGCGAGGAGCGCGCGATCGTCGTGGGGTCGAAGTGCGCCGACTCGACGAGCACGTCGGTCGTCCCGGAGTCCACCTCCGAGGAGGCGCCGCCCATGACGCCCGCGATGGCGAGCGGGCGCTGCCCGCTGTCGGTGATGAGCAGGTCCTCGGGAGCGAGCTGTCGCTGCACGCCGTCGAGCGTCGTCAGCCGCTCCCCGTCACGGGCGCGGCGCACGACGATCGAGCCGGAGAGCTTGTCGAGGTCGAAGGCGTGCAGCGGCTGGCCCACGGCCAGCATGACGTAGTTGGTGACGTCCACCGCCAGCGAGATCGGCCGCATGCCCATCTGGGTGAGGCGACGCTGCAGCCACGGCGGCGACGGGCGGGTCGGGTCGATGCCACGCACGACCCGGGCGACGTACCGGTCGCACCCCGGGCGGCCGTCGATCGGGGCGACGTCGTCGAGGCGCACGGCATACCCGCCCTCGTTGCCGCTGGGCGTGGGCCGGTCGGCCGGGTCCCGGAAGCCGCCGACGGGGCTGCCCTGGGAGTGCCAGTACTCGCGGGCGATGCCGCGGACCGAGAAGCAGTAGCCGCGGTCGGGGGTCACGTTGACCTCGACGGTCTGCTCGCCGAGCCCGAGCAGGGCGATCGCGTCGTCTCCCGGGCGCAGCGCCGCCGACTCCTCGGCGCCGAGCAGATCGGACAGGACGATGATGCCCTCGTGGTCGGGGCCGAGTCCGATCTCGTCCTCGGCGCAGATCATCCCGTTGGAGACCCGGCCGTAGGTCCTGCGCGCCGCGATGGCGAGTCCTCCCGGGAGCACCGCGCCCGGGAGCACCACGACGACGAGGTCGCCGACCGCGAAGTTCGTGGCACCGCAGACGATCTCCTGGGCCTTGCCCTCCGTGACGCGCTGCCCGTGCTCGCCGACGTCGACCGTGCAGTAGCGGATCCGCTTGCCGTTCTTCTGCACCTGCTCGTCGACCGTGAGGACGCGGCCGACGACGAGAGGCCCGGTGATGTCGCCGCCATGGAGCGCCTCCTCCTCGAGGCCGACGCTGACAAGGCTCGCCGCGACGTCGGCGCCGGTCGCGCCCGGGGCGAGATCGGTGTAGTCCGCGAGCCAGGACAGGGGCGCGCGCATCTCAGACCTCCCTGCCGAACTGCTGTGAGAAGCGCACGTCACCCTCGACCATCTCGTGCATGCCCTGGACGCCGTGGCGCAGCATGAGCGCCCGCTCGATGCCCAGGCCGAAGGCGAAGCCGGAGTAGACCTCGGGGTCGATACCGCAGGCCCGCAGCACCTTGCGGTTGACCATTCCGGAGCCGCCGAGCTCGATCCAGCCCGAGCCGCCGCAGGTGCGACAGGAGCCGCCGTCACCGGAGGTCCCGGCGCCATGGCAGACGAAGCAGCCGAAGTCGGTCTCCATGCTCGGCTCGGTGAACGGGAAGTACGAGGCACGCACCCGGGTGCGGGTGCCCTCGCCGAACATCGCGCGCACGAACGCGTCGAGAGCGCCACGCAGGTGGGCCATTGTCAGGCCCCGGTCGACCGCGAGGCACTCGATCTGGTGGAAGACCGGGGTGTGCGTGGCGTCCAGGTCGTCGGTGCGGTAGACCTTGCCGGGCGCCACGACATAGATCGGTGGCTGCCGCTCGAGCATGGTGCGGATCTGCACGGGCGAGGTCTGGGTGCGCAGCACGAGCCCGCAGTCGACCGGGTCGAGGAAGAAGGTGTCCTGCATCTGGCGGGCGGGGTGGTCCGGCCCGAGGTTGAGGGCATCGAAGTTGAGCCACTCGGACTCCAGCTCGGGGCCTTCGGCCACCTCCCAGCCCATCGAGACGAAGGTGTCGACCAGGCGCTGGGCCACCAGCTCCACGGGGTGCCGGGCGCCGGGCGGCCGCCGCAGGGCCGGCAGGGTGACGTCGGCACGCTCCTCGACGAGGATCCGCTCGTCCCGCTCCCGCTCGAGCTCGGCCTCCCGGGCGGTCAGGGCGGCCGCAACCCGTGCCCGGGCCGCGCCGACCCGCTTCCCCGCCTCGGCTCTGGCACTCGGGGGCAGGGCGCCGATCTCCCGGTTGGCGAGGGCGAGCGGGCTGCGCTCACCCTGCACGCCGATGCGGGCCGCCTTGAGCTCCTCGATGCTCGCGGCGGACTCGATCGCGCCGAGGGCCTCGGCGACCGCCGCCTCGATGACGGCCGGGTCCAGCGCGGCGACCTCGACCGGGTCGTAGTTGGTGTTCGGTCCGGACATCGGGCTGCGTTTCACTGCTCTCGGTCGGGCGGCGGACTTCCGGGCGCCGCGGTGCGGGCGCTGGGGCGGGGCTCCCGCCGGGGTCGCCCCCGAGTCTAGGGGGCGGCGTCGACGCGGACCCCGCAGGTCCGGTGCATGCTCGACCAGGTGGCCGCTATCCCACAGGGAGGTGGCC
>CALMNV010000057.1 GCA_937873285.1 uncultured Intrasporangium sp.
GGGGGGGGGGGGGGGGGGGGGGGGGGGGG
Organism: uncultured Intrasporangium sp.; assembly: GCA_937873285.1. Taxonomy (GTDB): domain Bacteria; phylum Actinomycetota; class Actinomycetes; order Actinomycetales; family Dermatophilaceae; genus CALMNV01. The sequence continues at coordinate 30 of CALMNV010000057.1, forward strand.
GGGGGGGGGGGGGGGGGGGGGGGGGGGTGGGGGGGGGGGGGGGGGGGGTTGTCGGCCGGGTCGGGTGTCGGTTGCTCGGGGTGTGGTTGGTGTGGGGGTGGGTCGTGGAACGCTTCGAGCCAGTCCTTGGGGTGGGTGGTGTAGCGGCGTCCGGTGCTGGTGGTCCAGTGCACGGTGGCGGTGTCGGGGTCGCGGGTGGCGTGCCAGAGGTTGGTGGTCTTGACCCGGTGGTGGCGGCGGTGTTTGGCGGTGAGGTTGGTGACCGTGCTTGGGCCTAGCGGCCAGGGGATGTCGTGGTCGAGGTCGCAGCGGGTGGCCGGGATCTGGCAGCCGGGTCCGCGGCAGGTGCCATCGAGGGCGCGGACGTGCTCGATCATGGCGCGGGTGGGGCGGTAGCCGGGGTGCTGCAGGCGCACCGCGGCGCCGGTGGCGGGATCGGCGAGCAGGGTCTTCCAGATGCTGCCCTCGGCGGTGATGATGTGGCGGGCGTGGGCGGCGCTGACCCAGCCGTGGCCGGGCAGCTCGCAGGGCGCGTCGTCGAGACCGATCGCGGTGCTGGCCGGCACCACGATCCACGCGGTCGCGGCAGGCCGGCGTCCCAGGGCGGGGAAGGTGCCGGTGAGGCCGGGATGCCCGGCCAGGGCGGTATCGCACAGGTAGTCGGCGCGCAGCCGGTCCAGGGTGCGTGGGTCGCCAGCGGCGCGGGCGGCTCGGGCGGCGGCGTCGGCGCGCTCGATGGCCGCGGTGATCCGCTCGGTGTCGTGGGTCAGGCACAGGGTCGCGGTGCCGTCGTCATGGACCTGGGTGGTGGCCCCGATCCGTTGCCTGGCCCGGCGGCGGTCGGTGGCCGCGGCGGCCGGGTCAGCGGCCAGGACGTGACGGCGCAACCGGCGCCGCAGCAGGGTCTGGGACAGGCCGGCGCCGTCGCGGGTCGGGGCCAGCACCGCCCGGGCCAGCGGCTCGACAGCGTCCTCGGGCAGGTCCTGACCGGCCTCGAGGATCTGGTAGGCGCGGGACAAGGTGGTGGCCCCAGCGGCCAGCTGCTCGCGCAGGAACCGGGTCCGGCCCGGTGAACCGGCAGCCAGCGCCAGGCGCCGGTGCAGGTCCCCCTCGCCCAGGCCGGTGGCGGTAGCGACCTCCATCAGCACCAGCTCACTGGCGGTGAACACGCCCCGACCGGTCGGGGCGTCCGCGCCGATCCCGCCCAGCCGGGCCTGCGACATGGACAGCATCCGAGCCAGCGCGGTCAAGATCTCGGCATCCGCGGCGGCCTTGACCCGTTCCGCGGCCTCGATCCGGCGCAGCTCGACCTCCATCAACCCGGCCACCGTCTCCTGCCCCGACACCACGTCACCCGCAGCACCAAAACCACCACCACCAGGACCACCACCGGAACCACCAGCGGGACCACCAGCGGGACCCCCACCGGGACCACCAGCGACGTTCCGGGCGTCGGTGCCGTCGGTGCCGTGAGTGCCGTCGGCGACGTGAGTGCAAGCGCGCCCGCCCGCCGCCGCGGCCAAAGCCGCGATCGCGGCAGCGACCACCGCAGCCGGCTCGATCGCCGCGACCAGATGCATCCCCGCCAGACCACCACCCACCACCTGCCCACCACCAGCGACCCCGCCAACGCCGCCAGGCCCCGTCGGACCTTCCGCACCAGCACCTCCAACGAGACCGGAAGGCCGAATGAGGGCGGCGCGGCCCCCCTCGGGCTTGGCAGGCCCCGTCGGACCTTCCGCGCCAGCACCTCCAGCAGGGCCGGAAGGCCGAATGAGGGCGGCGCGGCCCCCATCGGGCTCGGCAGGCCCCGTCGGACCTTCCGCGCCAGCACCTCCAGCAGGGCCGGCGCTGGTCAGCCTGCCCGCTCGACACGAGAACGGCGCCAAGCCTCCCGGCTCCCCCTGCCTCGCGTGCGGTGCCGCGCCCGGCCTGTAGCGCCCCGGCAGCTGCACGTCGACGAGGTGAACCACACGCCCGAGACCGCGGCGCTCAGGCGCCGAGCCCAACGCGGCCGCGAGACTGCGCTCCAGCACGCTCATCAGGCACCTCCTCAGCGAACACCCTGCACTCATTAGAACACATGTTCGATAGATGGTCAAGCGGTGCGCTCGGCGTTCCTGCAGAGGCCCTTTCCGCCCTCCAGTTCGGCGGCGCCGGCGCGCGCGGGATGTCTCTCACCGCAGCATCTTCAAGCAGAAGGATCGAGGCTGCTCGTGCCGGGAATGTCGTTTTCGCAGGTCAAACGCCGCGTCGTGGCCCGTTGCTCGCCTGGCCTTGCGGAGGAGGGGAGTCGCCTCTAGAGTTCCCCTAGATCTAGTAGTTACATGCCTGTAAGTAGTCCACATGTAGTCCCCAAGCAAGGGGAGATGCCCACACGGCATCCACATGATGTCCCCAGCTCCATCGCCGCGGCCCCGTCAACGGAGGGGCCAGCGGGGCGGCATACCGGCATGTCAGTTCGCGTTGGACCCAAGAAGAAGGAGAAGGCGGCATGCACTGTCCGTTCTGCCGGCACACCGACTCCCGGGTCATCGACTCACGGACCACCGACGACGGCACTGCGATCCGGCGTCGCCGTCAGTGTCCGGCCTGCGGTCGCCGGTTCACCACGCTTGAGACCTCCAGCCTCAACGTCGTCAAGCGCTCAGGATCGACCGAGCCGTTCAGCCGCGCAAAGGTCCTCTCCGGCGTCCGCAAGGCCTGTCAAGGCCGTCCGGTCTCCGAGGACGCTCTGGCCCTGCTCGCGCAACGGGTGGAGGAAGCGATCCGGGCGCAGGGCAGCGCCGAGATCGAGACACACGAAGTCGGCATGGCCGTCCTGCCGCCGTTGCGCGAGCTCGACGAGATCGCTTACCTGCGTTTCGCGTCGGTCTACCAGGCGTGGGAGAGCCTCGAGGACTTCGAGGCCGCCATCGTCCTCCTGCGCGCCGAGCACTCCGGACCGGAGACGCATCCCGAGCCCACTGTCGGCGCCGACCGGTAGACAGGAACCGTCGCCGAAGACGCCCACCACAAGCCACCACAACAGCACGACGGTCAGGGAGGCCGCAGACATGACGGAAATGGCGAACCGCAGCTCACGCCCCAAGTCGGGGGCCCGCAAGGGCATCTCGATCGAGCGCATCTACACCACGCCAGGCGTGCACCCCTACGACGAGGTGACGTGGGAGAAGCGTGACGTGGTCCAGCAGAACTGGAAGACGGGCGAGACCATCTTCGAGCAGCGGGGCGTCGAGTTCCCCGACTTCTGGTCGGTCAACGCGAGCACGATCGTCACGACGAAGTACTTCCGTGGCGCTCTCGGCACCGACAAGCGCGAGACGAGCCTGCGCCAGCTGATCGACCGGGTCGTGCTCACCTACGGCAAGGCAGGCCGCGACCACGGCTACTTCGCCACGCCGGAGGACGCCGAGGTCTTCGAGCACGAGCTGACCCACGCGCTGCTCCACCAGGTGTTCTCCTTCAACTCGCCGGTGTGGTTCAACGTCGGGACGCCCTCACCGCAGCAGGTCTCGGCGTGCTTCATCCTGTCCGTCGACGACTCGATGGACTCCATCCTCAACTGGTACAAGGAGGAGGGAAAGATCTTCCAGGGGGGCTCCGGCGCCGGGCTCAACCTCTCGCGCATCCGCTCCTCCAAGGAGCTGCTCTCCTCCGGAGGCACGGCCTCGGGGCCGGTGTCGTTCATGCGTGGTGCCGATGCGTCCGCGGGCACCATCAAGTCCGGCGGGGCGACCCGCCGCGCCGCCAAGATGGTCGTCCTCGACGTCGACCACCCCGACATCGAGGAGTTCGTCGAGACCAAGGCGCGCGAGGAGGACAAGATTCGCGCCCTCCGGGACGCCGGCTTCGACATGGACCTCGGCGGCCAGGACATCGTGTCGGTGCAGTACCAGAACGCGAACAACTCCGTCCGCGTCACCGACGCGTTCATGCGGGCTGTCGAGGAGGGTGGGCGGCACGGCCGGACGTCGAGGCTCGACGGCTCCGTCATCGAGACGGTCGACGCTCGCGAGCTCTTCGGCAAGATCGCCAAGGCGGCGTGGGAGTGCGCCGACCCGGGCCTGCAGTACGACGACACGATCAACGCCTGGCACACCAACCCGGAGACGGGCCGGATCACTGCGTCCAACCCCTGCTCCGAGTACATGTCGCTCGACAACTCCTCGTGCAACCTCGCGTCGCTCAACCTGCTGAAGTTCCTGCGCGACGACGACACCTTCGACGGCGAGACCTTCCGGTCTGTCGTCGAGCTGGTCATCACGGCGATGGACATCTCGATCTGCTTCGCCGACTTCCCGACCGAGCCGATCGGCGAGACGACGCGCAACTACCGCCAGCTCGGCATCGGCTACGCCAACCTCGGTGCGCTCCTCATGGCCACGGGGCACGGCTACGACTCCCCGGGCGGGCGCGCGCTAGCGGCCTCCATCACGTCGCTGCTCACCGGGGCGGCATACAAGCGCAGTGCCGAGCTGGCCGGGGTCGTCGGGCCGTATGCCGGGTATGCGCGCAACGCCGAGGCGCACAAGCGGGTCATGCGCAAGCACCAGGCCGCCAACGACGCGATCACGACCCTCGACGCCATGGACGGCGACATCCACCGGCTCGCGACGAAGGCGTGGGACGAGGTCGTCAAGCTCGGCGAGAAGGACGGATACCGCAACGCCCAGGCGTCGGTGCTCGCCCCGACCGGGACGATCGGCTTCATGATGGACTGCGACACGACCGGCATCGAGCCCGACTTCTCGCTCGTGAAGTTCAAGAAGCTCGTCGGCGGCGGGTCGATGCAGATCGTCAACCTCACCATCCCGCGGGCGCTGAGGAAGCTCGGCTACCAGCAGGAGTCCATCGAGGCGATCGTCGAGTACATCG
>CALMNV010000058.1 GCA_937873285.1 uncultured Intrasporangium sp.
GCCCCGCCGCCGCGCCCGGCCGCGCCCGTGCCGCCGCCGGCCCCGCCCCGCACCATGACGCCGCCTCCGCCTGCCGCGGCTCCTGCGCCCGCCCCGTTCGTCGGCGACGACCGGGACGATGACCGGGACGACGCATTCTTCGCCGAGCTCCGCCGGGCGATCAGCGACGACGACGTGGACGCCGACATCGACGGCTCCGACGGCGACGACCGCCGCCGATCCCGGTTGCGCCGGCGGCGCTAACTCCGCAAACCGTAGGTTTTCCGCGGGAGAGTTCACGCCGATCTCGATTCTCTGCCTAGGATGCCTGCGCCCGTGATTCATCGAACGGATGGTGCCTTTCGTGTTGCTCCTCCTGACCATCGGCCTTGTGGTTGTCGGCGCTATCGCGCTGGTCTTCGGCTTTGTCCAAGACAGCCCCGGACCGATCTACATCTCCATTGCCTGCAGCGTCCTGGCCGGCGTCGTGCTCTTCGTGTTCTCACGTATGAGCCGCCAGCCCGCCGGTGCTGCCGCGGGTTCCTCCGGAGCGACGCCGAGCCCGTCGTTCAGCGCCGAGGAGGCCGGTGAGCCGACCCAGGCCATCGCCGCCACCCCGGCGGCGGGCGAGTGGAGCGACGAGGGCGAGTTCCCGATCGCGGACTACGACGAGCTGCTCGTCACCGAGATCGTGCCGCTGCTGTCCGAGCTCGAGCTCGACGAGCTCGACCTCGTGCGCGAGCGCGAGCAGTCGGGCAAGGCCCGCAGCAGCATCCTGCGCCGGGTCGACGCCCTCATCGCCGAGCGCGAGGCCGAGGCTCCGGCGGAAGACGAGATCGGCGACGACCTGGCCGTGGCCGGCGCCCTCGACGACGTCGCCGGCGACGACGACGACGAGCTGTTCCCCATCGAGGACTACGACGACCTGCGGGTCAACGAGATCGTGCCCCTCCTGCCCGAGTTGTACGACGACGAGCTGGAGGTCGTGGCCGAGCGCGAGCGGCAGGGGGCCAACCGGGCCACCATCCTCAACCGCATCGAGGAACTGCTGAGCGAGAGCGAGGAGCCCGCTCCGGCGCCGGTCAAGAAGACGGCCGCCAAGAAGGCGACAGCCACCGGCCGCAGCACGACCAGAGCCGCTGCGAAGGGCTGACCCGCTCGCGCCGGCGTCTGCGGCATACCTGCCTCTGCCGGCGGTCCTCAGTGGCAGGGTTGGAGGCATGGCGACTGTGGTGTTCGTGCACGCCCATCCCGACGACGAGGCCTCGCAGACCTCGGGGTCGATGGCGCGCGCCGTCGAGGAAGGACACCGGGTGGTGCTCGTCTACGGCACCAACGGTGACCTCGGCGAGGCTCCCGACGACCTCGCCGACGGCGAGACGGTCGCGGACCGGCGACGGGCCGAGGCCGCGCGGTCGGCGGAGGCGATCGGGACGTCCCGCGTCGTATGGCTGGGGTATGCCGACTCGGGCATGGCCGGCTGGCCGCAGAACGAGCGCCCGGGCAGCTTCGCCCGGGCGGACCTGCAGGAGGCTGCCGGGCGCCTCGCCGACGTGCTGCGCGAGGAGGCGGCCGAGGTCGTCGTCGGCTACGACTGGCACGGCGGCTACGGGCACCCGGACCACGTGAAGGTGCACCAGGTCACGCACCGGGCCGCCGAGCTGGCCGGGACGCCGCGGCTGCTCGAGAGCACGATGAACCGCGACCTCGTGCGCGCCCAGTTCGTGGCGGCCCAGGCGGCCGGAGTGGCCTCCGACGACTGGGACCCCGACGCTGCGATGGGCGACGGCAACCCGCTCGGCACACCGGAGGCCGAGCTGCACTGGGCCTGCTCCGTCACCGACTACCTGCCCGTGAAGCGGGCGGCGCTCGCAGCGCACGCCAGCCAGGTGAGCGACGTGCAGATGATGCTCGGCATGCCCGAGGAGGTCTTCGCCGCCTTCTTCGGCACCGAGCACTACCGGGAGCCCGGACGACCGCCGGGCCTGGTCCGCGGCTGGTTCCTCGACCCGGCCGAGCTCGGGCGGTGAGGGACAAGTCGCCCCTGCGTGTGCCTCGACGGCGAGGACGCGCAGCACAGGACGGCGGAGCAGGTGTCGGCCCGAGCGGTCGATGACGACGACGTCGCCGCTGCCGCTTGACCCTCACGCGGCGGAAGGCGCCACGCTTGGGGCATGACCGGAGGGGCGCAGGAGATGACCACCCGGACGGTGGGACAGGTCGCCGACCTCGTGGGCGTGACGGTGCGAACCCTGCACCACTACGACGAGATCGGCCTGCTCGTCCCGAGCGAGCGCTCGTGGGCGGGCTACCGCCTCTACACCGACGGAGACCTCGAGCGGCTGCAGCAGGTCGTGGTCTACCGGCGGCTCGGGCTGCCGCTCGACCAGATCGCGGCCCTGCTCGGCAGCGGTGACAGCGTCGTCGAGCACCTGCGTCGTCAGCGTGAC
>CALMNV010000059.1 GCA_937873285.1 uncultured Intrasporangium sp.
CCGCCTACGCCCAGGCCCTGTCCGAGAAGCGGTCCCGCAAGGGCATGACCCTCCACCGTGCATCCGGCCGGATGATCACGCCGAACTACTTCGGCCTGGGCATGGTCGAGGCCGGCGACGCCGACGCCTTCATCTCCGGCCTGACCTACGACTACACGTCCGTGATCCGGCCGGCCCTGGAAGTGGTCGGGCTGCGCGAGGGCGTGCGGCGGGCCTGCGGCGTCTACATCCTGCTGACCCAGGAGGCGGCCGGCGGCCTGGAGACGCGACCGTACTTCCTGACCGACGCGACCGTGAACATCGACCCGTCGGCCGAGGACCTGGCCGAGGCGGCGATCCAGGTCGCCGAGCTGGCCCGCGAGCTCGACGTCGACCCGCGCATCGCGATGCTCTCCTTCTCGAACTTCGGGGGCGTCCGCCACCCGCTGTCCGAGAAGTCCCGCCGCGCCGCCGAGATCGTCCACGAGCGCCGCCCGGACCTGGCGGTCGACGGGGAGATGCAGGCGGACACGGCGGTCGTCGCCGACATCGTCGAGCGGCACACGACCGGCCAGCCGGTCCTCGTGGGCACGGTGTCGGTGGAGAAGAGCGAGTACCTCTCCCGTCAGCTGAAGCAGCACGGCGTGCGCCACGAGGTGCTCAACGCCAAGCAGCACGAGCGTGAGGCGGCCATCGTCGCCGAGGCCGGCCGCAAGGGCGCCGTCACGGTCGCGACGAACATGGCCGGCCGCGGCACCGACATCATGCTCGGCGGCAACCCCGAGCACATCGCCGCCGACGAGCTGCGCAGCCGCGGCCTGTCGCCGGTCGAGACGCCGGAGGAGTACGAGAAGGCCTGGGCCGGGGCGCTCGCGGCCGCCGAGGCCGCGGTCGCGCAGGAGCACGACGAGGTGACAGGGCTCGGCGGCCTCTACGTCCTCGGCACCGAGCGGCACGAGTCGCGGCGCATCGACAACCAGCTGCGCGGCCGCTCCGGTCGCCAGGGCGACCCCGGCGAGAGCCGGTTCTACCTGTCCCTGCAGGACGACCTGATGCGGCTGTTCAACTCGGGCCTCGTGGACCGGTTCATGCAGAGCGCCGGCATGCAGGACGACGTGCCCATCGAGTCCAAGATGGTCACCAGCTCGATCCAGAAGGCGCAGGGGGCGGTCGAGGCGCGCAACTACGAGATCCGCAAGAACGTCCTGAAGTACGACGACGTGCTCAACCGTCAGCGTCAGGTGATCTACGACGAGCGCCGGGCCGTGCTGCGCGGCCAGGACCTGCACGAGCAGCTGCGCATGTTCGTCAACGACGTCGTCGGCTCCTATGTCGACTCCGCGACCGCGGAGGGCTTCGCGGCCGACTGGGACCTCCCGCGGCTCTGGAACGCGCTTCGCCAGGTCTTCCCCGTCTCCCTGACGATTCCGGAGGTGGAGGCGATGGCCGGAGGGCGTCAGGCGGTGACCGCCGAGCTGCTGCGCGAGCAGCTGCTGTCCGACGCGCACCGAGCCTACGACGAGCGGGAGGAGTCGCTCGGAGAGGAGACGATGCGCGAGGTGGAGCGCCGGGTGGTGCTGTCGGTCCTCGACCGCAAGTGGCGCGAGCACCTCTACGAGATGGACTACCTGCAGGAGGGGATCGGACTGCGAGCCATGGCCCAGCGTGACCCGCTCATCGAGTATCAGCGGGAGGGCTACCAGCTCTTCGAGGCCATGATGGACGGGATCAAGGAGGAGTCGGTCTCGCACCTGTTCTCCGTGGAGGTGCAGGTCGCACCTCAGCCGGAGGTGGGGACCCTGCCGCCGCAGACGGTCTCCGACCTCTTCGGCGGCCTGGCCACCGCGGAGGGGGGGCCGGAGGTCACGGTCTCCGGGGTGGACCTGGGGCCCGGGGGCCAGCGGACCGGTGGTCTGCGCTACTCCGCGCCGGATGAGACCGGTGAGGTGGTGGAGTCGGCCGCCGAGCCCAGGGCGGTGCGCACCGCGGAGACCCGGGGCGGGCGCAAGGCCAAGCGCAGGCGCCGCTGACCGTCAGCCGATGGTCAGCTGAGTGACGAGCCACCGCCCGTCGAGGCCCTCGAGCCGCAGGGCGATCGCCCGCACCCGGCCGTGGGCGACGACGACGGCGCAGGCCTCCACGACGCCGTCCACCGGCTCGCACAGCCGGACGCGCCGCACGACCGCTCCGCGGCGCGTGCCGCCGGACTCGCGCCGGGCGGAGACGAGCGCGCGTCGAGCGAGCACGGAGTAGATCGGCGGGGTGGTGTGGCGGATCAGCTGCGGGGCGGGGCGCTGCCCGCAGATCACCTCGACGATGGCCTGCGCCAGCTTGGCGACGAAGGGCGCCGGGTCCCCCAGCTGCTCGCTCCTGGTCCGCCGGCGGTCGAACTGCCCGTCGTCGTCGGGTGGGAAGAAGTCGAGCGCGAGCGACTCCTGGCGGTATGCCGGTCCGCCGGCGTAGGCCTCGTCAGCTGAGATCGTGCCGGGCGCCGTCTCGGGGATGGGCCGCACCCGCAGCGGCCGGGGCGCGCCCGAGCGTGTCACGCCGGTCCGCCTTGGCCCGGCGGACGCAGCTGCTGCCCCGGGAGCAGGAGGTCCGGGTCGGCCCCCATGACGTCGCGGTTCGCGGCATACCACTGCGGCCAGGCCCGCGCCACCTCGGCATCGGTCGCCTGCGGGCCGAGGTGCCGCGCCGCGATCCTCCACAGGCTGTCCCCGCGGCGCACCGTGACCCGGTCGGTCGTCGCGGCGGTGAGGCGCGGCGGCGGTGCCAGCAGCCGCGAGTCCTCGGGGTTCGACCGCTTGGCCGGCGAGGTCGGGTGGAAGCCGCCCGTCCGGTCTCCCGCGCGGACCTCGCCTGTCGGTCGGAAGGCGGGGTCCGGGGCCGGCGGCTGCCGGGGGTCGGCAGCCGTCTCAGTGGGGCAGATGGCCGACGCAGCGGGAGCCCCCTGCAGGCAGGCAGCGCTCGGAGCCGGCGAGACCGGGAGCCCGGACGCCGCGGCCGAGGCGCCGGCCGCGGCGGCCACGCCGCCGAGCGATGTGCCGAGCAGCACCGCGAGCATGGCGCGCACTGCCCGCGGGGTGACCGCCCGAGTCAGCCGGGCCGCTGCCCGCCCCACCATGCCCGGAAGCAGGCTGAGGACGGTGAGGACGGCGCCGAGCGCCAGCCACGCTGCCAGGGCCGCGCCGGTCCACGCCAGGAGCCCGGTGAGGACGTCGTCAGGGCGCGGCGCCGATGCCGCCGGCGGCCAGGCGTCCTGGGCGACGCGGGCGAGCACGCCGGCAGCGACCGCGCTGGCCGCTGCGCCGACGCTGACAGCGGCGAGGCGATGGCGGGCGACAGCCGAGCGACAGGGGTCCATGCGGCCATTGAATGCCGTTTGCTTGTGGTTGGTCAAGGTAGCGTTCGGTGATTGTGCATAACGTGTCCCGGCGGCATACTGGCACCGACACCGAGGGGGGACGGATGCGTTGGGAGCGCCTCTTCGCCGATCTGGAGGCACAGCTCGCGGCTGAGGCGAACCGCGACCTGGCGTCCGAGGTGGCCGATCGCACGCGGCATGAGCGGTCCCTGCTCGACCTGTCGGCTCGCCTGCTGTCCGGCCTCGGGTCGACCGTCACCGTCGCCGCAGGCACGGCGAGCCTGACCGGGCGCCTCCTCGACGTGGGAGGTGGCTGGCTGCTCCTCGAGCCCGTCGCCGGGCGATCGGTGCTCGTCCCCTTCTCCGCGGTGGACGCCGTCCGAGGGCTCGGCCCTCGTGCGAGTGCGCCGACGGTGCTCGGGCGCAGCTTCGGGCTCGCGTCAGCCCTGCGCGCGGTGAGCCGGGACAGGGCCGTCGTGCAGGTGGCGCAGCGATCGGGTCGCACGACCATCGGAACCATCGACATGGTGGGGGCCGACCACGTCGAGCTCGCCGAGCACGCGCCGGACGAGCCGAGGCGCCCTGCAAACGTGCACGGCGTCGTGCTCGTGCCCTTCCTCGCGCTGGTGTCGGTCCGGCGGCTGTGAGCGGGGCTGGCGCGCCCCGGTCGAGCTGCGAGCCGACCGCGCAGGCAGTCAGTCGTCGGCGTCCCCGCCGAAGGGGTGGGCCCGGACGAAGGACCGCGTCTGCTCGTACATCCGCTGGATGTAGCCCTCCAACTCGCTCGCCTCGACCCGCCACTGCCCACGCCCACCGACCTTGATCGCGGGCAGCTCGCCGGAGCGCACAAGCGCGTACGCCTGCGCGGCGGAGATGTTGAGGATCTCGGAGACCTCCGCCAGCTGGAGGAAGCGCTGCGCCACGGATGCTCCTTCGACGAGGCGGTCGACGCCCTCATCCTAGAGGGGGCCGTCGGGCGGCCCGCGGATGTCCACAGCGTGTGCGGGATCGCCCCGCACGCGACTGTCGCCTGCGGCAGGATGAGGTGCGCGCGCCGGCGGGACCCCGCCCGATGCGCCGCCATCGGGGGAGGGTGGGGATGACGCAGCTGCCAACACCGCGGGCCAAGCGCCTGCAGCGGCCGTCGTGGCGCGAGCGCCGGCTCGTCGTGGGCGTCCTGCTCGTGCTGCTGTCCGCGACGCTCGGGGCCAAGGCGGTCGCCAGCGCCGACGACCGCACGGCCCACTTCGTCGCGGCCCGCAACCTCGTGGCGGGGGACCTCATCTCCGCGACGGACCTGCGCCGCGTCGACGTCCGCCTCGACGCGGTGGGCACCGGCTACCTGCGCGCCGACCGCGGCGCGCCATCGGGCTCCTATGCCGTGCGCGACGTGCGGTCCGGCGAGCTGGTCCCCGCCTCGGCGATCGGCACCGCGGCGCAGGCCGGGGTCCAGCGGCTGACCGTCCGGGTCGACGCCGTCTCGGCCACCGGGCTCGCGCAGGGCACGGTCGTCGACGTCTTCCTCAGCGAGAAGCCCGCCGCAGCCGGGCCCGGGGAGCGACGCCGGGCGAGCAAGGCGCTCTCCGCGGTCGGCGTCGCCGCCGTGTTGCCGCGCTCCAGCGGGTTGGGCTCCAACACCACCACCTCGGTGCAGCTCTACGTGCCGTCGCAGCAGGTGCAGATGCTGGTCGAGGCGGTCGACGCCGACGCGAAGGTCACCCTCGTCCCGGTGGTCGGGGCGCTCGCCCCTCCGGTGCCATGACCGACGTCCTGACCGCCCTCGGTCCGCGTTGGGAGGGCCAGGTCGGCGGCACCCTGGAGGCCGCGCGTGGCCTGGCGGTCTCGCGTCGCTGCGCCGACGTGGCCGAGCTGCTCTCGGTCGCTGAGGCCGGCCTGGGCCGCTGCGCCGTCGTCTCGCACGACCTGCGTGGCCTGGACCTCGCCGTCGTCGCCCGCCTGCGGGCCAGCCGCGTGAGTGTCCTCGGCGTCCACCCCCCGGGTGACGAGGCGGCCGAGCGCCGGCTCCGTGCGCTGAGCATCACCGTGGTGCTGCCGGTCGACTCCCCACCCGAGCTGTTCGCCGACGCGGTCGCGAGCGCCTCCCGCGTGTCGCCCACCGAGGACGTGGAGCAGGCTGGTGCCTCCGGAGCGATCGTGGTGCCCGACGACCTGTCGGAGATCACCGCAGGCAGCTGGCTGCGCACTGCCGACGGCGGGTCGTCGGTCGACGCGCCTGACGCGCCGGGCCTCGGGAGCGACGGCCCGCGGCCGGTCGTCGGTCGCCTCCTCGCCGTGTGGGGCCCGACGGGAGCACCCGGGCGCACCACGGTGGCCGTCACCCTCGCGGCCGAGGTGGCCGCGCGAGGCGGCGCCGTGGTGCTCGTCGACGCCGACACCTACGGCGGCTGCGTCGGTCAGGCCCTCGGCCTCCTCGACGAGGCGCCCGGCTTGGCGGCCGCCTGCCGCGCGGCCGACCACGGCGCCCTCGACCTGGCCGAGCTCGCCCGGCTGGCGCCGGAGGTGACGAGCGGCCTGCGGGTGCTGACCGGCATACCGAAGGCGGAGCGGTGGACGGAGATCCGTGCGGCTTCGCTCGAGCGGGTCCTCGCGCTCGCGCGCAGGCTGGCCGACGTCGTGGTCGCCGACGTCGGCTTCTGCCTGGAGAACGACGAGGAGCTGAGCTACGACACCGTGGCGCCGCGCCGCAACGAGGCGACCCTGACGACGCTCGCCGCCACCGACCTGCTCCTCGCCGTCGCCGCAGCGGACCCGGTCGGCCTGCAGCGACTCGTGCGCGGGCTGCAGGAGCTGGGCTCCGTGCCCTCGCCGGTCCCCGTCCCGGTCGTCAACCGGGTGCGCGCCTCGGCGGTCGGTCCGCGCCCCGAGGCGCGGATCTCGGAGTCGCTGCTGCGCTTCGCGGGGCTCGAGCACGTGCACTTCCTCCCCGACGACCGGGAAGCCGCCGACGCGGCGGTGCTGCTCGGCCGTTCGGTGGTGGAGCAGGCGCCGGAGTCCGCCCTGCGGCTCGCGGTGGGCCGTCTGGTGGACGCCACCCTTCCGGGCCTCGCCGGACCGACGCGTCCGCGCTCGCGATGGCGCCGGCCGCGAGCGGGTCACGGCGTCACGGGGTGAACAGCAGCGTGAGTCCGCCGAGGGTGTAGCCGAGCATGACGACGACGAGCGGGACCTGCCCGGCGACTGCCGCCCGCCGTGGCAGCACCGCCACGGCCCGCTCGTGGGCGGCCACGACGCCGAGCAGGTGGCCGAGGACGATGCTCGTCGCCTGGATCGTCGCCACGAGCGTCGGGGCGATGAGTGCCGCGCTCGGCGTGAGCCTCGCCAGGCCGAAGACGTCGGCGCCCTGCCCGAGCGGGTTGGACAGCAGCGCCACGGTCAGCTGCCCCTGATAGACCCCCAGCGACCAGTAGTGCGCGACGACGTAGCCGCCCGCGATGGGCACGAGCGAGGGCGCCAGGTCGCTCGTGAGACGCAGCCAGGCCCCGGCTCCCAGCCCGGCCAGACGGGCGGAGACTGCTGCCGCCAGCGCGAGGCTGGCCGCCACGGCGGCGAAGAAGGCGAGCAGCGTCGCCGTCTTCAGCACCGGGGCGGCGACCGGCGAGGTCTGCACGAAGGTGGCCCAGGACAGGTTGGCCGAGAAGCCGTCGTATGCCGTCGACCCGAGCATCACCGACACGACGGCGACCAGCCCCGGCTGGCCCCGCAGCTCGCCGACGCCGTGCAGCGGAGTGCGCAGCACCCATCGGCCGTCGGCCCGCCGGCCGAGCGGCGAGAGCAGCCCGAGGACGCGCGACCACACCTCGAAGGGGTCGGCCCGCTCGAACCACACCCGGCCGAAGACGGCGCTGCCGAGGACCGACACCGCGACGAAGGCCAGCACCAGCAGCCGCAGGAACGGCAGGCTCGTGTTGTCCTCCGCGACGAGCTCGACCCAGGTGAAGGCGGCCAGGCCGGCGGCGGCGGGCCACAGGCCTGCCCGGTAGGGCAACAGGGCGAGGTCGGGGTCGATCCGGACCAGGCGGGTCAGACCCGCGTGCAGCAGCCGCAGCGGGTTGAGCACCCGCCACACCGGGCCGAGGGCCATGGAGGCGAACGCCACGCCCACCCACAGCCACACGTAGACCACCGACGCGACCGGGTTCCTGGCCGTGTCGGCGCCGGCGACGAGGGCGACCGACACCACCACCGTCACGGCGAGAGACGCCAGCCGTGCCGCGAAGGGCAGCGCCGGCGAGTCGAGGAGCCGGGCGATCCGCCTGGGCAGCAGCAGGCCATCCGTCGAGCGCAGCCGAGGCTCCCGCCAGTGCGCGGCGAGCACGACGAGTGGCAGTCCCGTGCGCCTGGGCGGGGCGAGGAGGAATGCCTCGTCTCCCGCGAACTCCGCCGTCCAGGTCGCGGGCACGAGGCCCAGCACGTGCTCTCGGATCGCCTCCTCGTGCCCGCTCTCCGAGGGAATGCTCACCAGCTCGAGCGCCCGCGCAGCGAGGACGTCTGCGAGCGCGGTCACGCGCGGAGCCTACCGCGGCATAATCTCGCGGTGACCGTGCGCCAGCCCGATCCCGCTCCGGTCTGCCGCGTCCTGCTGCACCCGGAATTCCTGCCCGGGCTGGAGGGGATCGACGGCTTCTCGCACCTGATCCTGCTGTACTGGCTGCACGAGGCCGGCCCCGCGCGCCTGGTGTTCCGCCCGCCCTTCCCCTCGCTGGAGGAAATCCCCTCCTGGGCGCCGGCCCTGGGCGTGCTGGTGCTGGCGGTGCTGTGGACCGTGGGCACGGGCTGGAGCGCGGAC
>CALMNV010000060.1 GCA_937873285.1 uncultured Intrasporangium sp.
CGCGGGTCGGAGAGGACCGGGCTGTCGTTGTCCGGGGAGATCACGACGTCGTCGCCGCCCTCGGCCCCGCCGTCGCAGAAGACGAGCTCACCGCCGGCATACAACGTGGGGACGCAGTGGAAGCAGTACACGAACGTGAGTGCCCGGCTCGCGGTGCTCGCCGAGGCGGAGTCCGTGTGGCGGCGGAAGAACTCCCCGTCGTTGTGGCTCGTCATCTGGATCTCGAACAGGCCGGGCTCGAAGGCCGGGATGCCGAGCCGGGCAAGCGCGGCCCCGAGCCGCTCCATGACCTGCTCGCGCAGCAGCCCGGCGACGTCGGTCAGCCGGTCGTCGTAGAGCACCGACGACACGCGGTGCTCAGGGTCGACCCCCCGGTGCACCGTCCGCGAGCGCTCGAAGCGACCGCGGTCGGTGACCGCGAGGTCGTAGATGCGCGCGTTCGCCTCGGCCCCGAGGACGTCGGCATAGAGGCAGAACCGCGTCATCAGCGGTCGAACCCCTGCTCGCGCAGTCGGCGGGTCAGGTGCGCGTCGAGGATGTCGACGAGCAGCGGCGCCTTGAGCGAGACGAACCAGTAGAGGATCCAGGGGTTGTCGCCGAGGTATGCCGCGTCCGGACCGGTGGGCGGCACCCCGGGCTCGGGCGGGCCGCCGTCAGGCGGCTCCATGCGGGACGGGCCGGCAGGGGGCGTGCCCGGCTCGGGCGGGCCGCCGTCGGGCGCGGTCCTCGACTCGCGGAGCCATCGCCGGATGTCGGCCACGCGCTCGTCGAAGCGGGCGTCCATCATCTCGCGGAGCAAGGACGATGCCTCCTCGAGGCGCGGCTGCCCCGGCGGCATCCTCTGGCCGAGTGCCCAGTGCGCCACGTAGGAGTCCATCCACGAGACGTCGAACGGCGAGGGCGCCGTGGTGGAGCCGCCCTCGGGCGCCGCGCTGAGCGCATCGGCGACCTCGTCGACGATGCGCTCGACGACGTGAGGGTCCAGGCCGGGCTGGCCCTCCGCGCGGTACTTGTCGACGATGCGCTCACGCAGCTTCGGCGAGATGGCCATCTTCATCCTCCAGTGTGGTTGGCGGTGTCGGAGTCGTCGATCAGGCGCCGGCCGACGAGTCGCTCGTAGTCGGCCACGGTGCGTCGCTGCCCGAGGCCGTAACGCCCCTGCAGCGAGCCGGAGTACAGCTCGCGCAAACGGGCGAGCGAGCGGGCCTGCTGCTCCCCGGCCCCGGCGTGGTCGGCCCAGTGCGGGACGCGGCTGCTCCGGTCGTAGAGGTGCCAGCCGAGGACGAGGTGCGGGTGGAAGAGGTCGTAGCCCAGGGTGTGCGCGCGCAGGGCCACCGCCACCTCGTCCGCGAAGAAGTAGACGTCGGGGTCGAAGCGCAGCCGGTCGTTGAGGGAGCCCTCGGCGAAGAGCAGGTGGAGGGAGGCGAAACCCGCTCGCAGCGGGGCGTCGAGGTTGCGCCAGTCGGGCACCGGGTGGCCGGTGAGACGGTAGAGCAGCCCGTCGCAGCGTTCGGCGAGGTCCATGCGGTAGACGGCGAGGACCCGGCCCTCGGGGTCGCGGGCCGGCACGTAGGGCGGCAGGTAGCCGGTGAGGATGGGGTCGTCGCTCCCAGCCTCCCGCTGCCGGTGCAGGAGCCGCACCAGCCGGTCGTCCCATCCCGGGGCGAACCGGTGGTGGGAGTCGAGCAGGAGGGTGTAGGGCTCGCCCGCCCACTCCTGCTGGAGCAGGCTCCGCGCCCAGTTGCATCCCTGGCTCTCGCGCGCCGGGATCTCGATGACGTGCACGGCCCCGAGCCGTCGCAGCTGGCACGCCAACCCCAGCTCCTCCGGGCCGTACTGCCAGGCGATGTGGATCGTCAGGCGCTCCGGTCGGGCGGCCGTGCCCACCAGGTCCGCGACGGTCGCCGGCAGCTCCGGGTCGCGGTATGCCGGGATCTGCACGCAGATGCCGTCGCGCATCAGCACTGCCCACGACTCTGGTGACCCGTCGAGACCGGCATGGCGCCCCCTCAGCCGGAGCGGTCGCCGTCAGCGGACCCGGTCGCTCACGGCGGCTGGCCAATCAGGCTTGCAGATCCGGTTCCCGCGGTCAAGCAGCGGCGGAGGGCGTGGGCCGACCTCCGGTCGGCGGGCAGGGGAGGTCGAGGCACATGATGCGGTGGGTCGTCAGCTGGAGCATCAGGTTCCGCCGTCCGACTTCGCTGGTGCGGAACGGTCTGCTCCTGCGCATCCCGCTCTGCGCGGTCCTCACGGACACCAAGGGCATCCGCCGGGTGGGCGCGCCCCTGAGGAGCGGTCCGACTCACGGGTGAGCGGTCCGGCTCGGAAGGGGCGGTTGGACGCGACGGGGGCGGACGGCATACCGTGTCGACATGCGTTCGGCGCGCCTCCTCCTTCGCTGCCGCGACGAGGCCTGATCTCGGCCCCCCTCGTCGCGGCGGTTGTCGTGTCCGGCCGGCACCTTCACTCGACGAGGAAGCTCCCCCGCATGATCCACCCCCAGCAGCCGAGCGGTATGCCGTTCGGCAAGTACCAGTCCCACTTCCAGCAGCTGCCCTTCGAGCTGCCCGACCGCACGTGGCCCGGCAAGCGCATCGAGCGGGCTCCGCGATGGTGCGCCGTCGACCTGCGGGACGGCAACCAGGCCCTCATCGACCCGATGAACGCCGAGCGCAAGCTGCGGATGTTCCAGCTGCTCGTCCAGATGGGCTACAAGGAGATCGAGGTCGGCTTCCCGTCGGCGAGCCAGACGGACTACGACTTCTGCCGCGAGCTCATCGAGGGTGGCCACATCCCCGACGACGTGACGATCCAGGTGCTCACCCAGAGCCGGGACCACCTCATCGAGCGCACCTACGACGCCATCGCCGGTGCGAAGCAGGCGATCGTCCACTTCTACAACTCGACGTCGGTGCTGCAGCGACGCGTCGTGTTCGGCCTCGACCAGGACGGGATCATCGACATCGCGGTGCAGGCCGCCCGGCTGTGCAAGAAGCTCGAGGAGCGCGTCCCCGACACGACGATCTACTACGAGTACTCGCCCGAGTCCTACACGGGCACCGAGCTCGACTTCGCCGCCCGCATCTGCAACGAGGTCATCGCCGTGATCGACCCCACGCCGGACCACAAGATGATCGTCAACCTGCCTGCGACGGTGGAGATGGCGACGCCCAACGTCTACGCCGACTCCATCGAGTGGATGGTGCGCCACCTCGAGCGCCGGGAGTCGGTCGTCGTCTCCCTGCACCCGCACAACGACCGCGGCACCGGCGTGGCGGCGGCCGAGCTCGGCTACCTCGCCGGCGCGGACCGGATCGAGGGGTGCCTCTTCGGCAACGGCGAGCGGACCGGCAACGTCTGCCTCGTCACGCTCGGGATGAACCTCTTCAGCCAGGGCGTCGACCCGCAGATCGACTTCTCCGACATCGACGAGATCCGGCGCACCGTCGAGCACTGCACGCAGCTGCCCGTCGGCGAGCGGCACCCTTACGGCGGCGACCTCGTCTACACCGCCTTCTCCGGCTCGCACCAGGACGCCATCAAGAAGGGCTTCGAGGCGATGTCCGCCGAGGCGCAGGTCAAGCAGGCCGACGTGGACGACCTCGTCTGGGCGGTGCCCTACCTGCCGGTCGACCCGCACGACCTCGGTCGGTCCTACGAGGCGGTCGTGCGGGTCAACAGCCAGTCCGGCAAGGGCGGCGTCGCCTACATCATGAAGTCCGAGCACCAGATGGACCTGCCGCGGCGGCTGCAGATCGAGTTCTCCGGCGTCGTGCAGCGCGGCGTCGACCAGGACGGCGGGGAGGTCTCGCCCGCGCAGCTGTGGGCCCGCTTCCAGGACGAGTACCTGCCCGACCCGACTGCACCGTGGGGCCGGTTCCAGCTCGTCAACGTCGTGACCGACTCGACGGTGGACGGACTCAGCCGCACCGAGGCCACGCTGACCGACCGCGGCGATGCCGTCACCATCACCGTCGCCGACCGCGGCCAGGAGTTCTCCCAGCCAGACGTGGACCGCATGTTCGATGCCTTCTACCGCGACCCCCAGCACACCCTGAAGATCTCCGGGCTCGGCCTTGGCCTGCCTGTCTGCAAGCGCCTCACCGAAATCCAGGGCGGCACCATTTCAGCGCGTCCGCGCCCCGG